>DPAW01000088.1:0-590 GCA_003517285.1 Verrucomicrobiales bacterium | reverse complement strand
AGTCCCGTCACTCCCGCCACTTTTTCTTTCCTGATCCTCCTTAGTTTCTGGACATCAACTGCTGTTCAGCACTCGAAACCTGCTGTGTCTAACACAGATGCTGAGAGGACTGCTGTGATATTTCGTAAACCGCGCAGATACTTTGGTTCCTAGACCTACCGGATAAACGTTCTCCTATCGGCAAAGGATTGCAGCGGCGCTTTGGGAAGATGGATGGGGAAAAAGCCAAGGGGGTGGCTCTATTGAGCCCAAGGCGGTAAGTCCAAAGTTTTTAAGGCTGTTACCATCCCTTATGCTTCTTTTGCACTTGTTACTTGAAGCAATGCGTCATAATAAATTCTTCTGTTAGGCCTAAATAAAAGCGAGTCTGACTTACGGGGCGGTATCCATTTATTGGGAAACAGAATACTAAAAGAATGGGCATTCATTGGACAATTTGCGCAACTGGACTTAGGAGTTTCATGGCTCTTGTTGCCATTTTTGGTGCTCAACAATTCTGCAAGGCCTCTGCCCAAGTAGACCCAACTGCCTTAATGGAGCAGGCAACACGCGTGCTGGGTACACATTGCATTTCCTGCCATGGCCCTGAA
>DPAW01000277.1:3187-3414 GCA_003517285.1 Verrucomicrobiales bacterium | reverse complement strand
GAGATGGCGTCGCGGCAGTTTGACCTGGAGCAATCCAAACTACCCGAGCGCCTCAAGGACGCCACCAAGGCGGAGTGGGAAAAGTTGCACGCACAACTCAAACAGTTTGAGGCTAACCGGCCGAAGCCGTTACCGGCCGTGAAATTTGTGGTGAGTGATGCCGGTCCTGTGGCGCCGGTCACCCGCATTCCCAAGCGGGACACCGTGGTGGAGCCAGGCTTCCTCAC
>DPAW01000277.1:0-2806 GCA_003517285.1 Verrucomicrobiales bacterium | reverse complement strand
CGCACGGCTCTGGCCAACTGGATCACGCACGCCAACAACCCCTTCACCGCGCGCGTGATGGTCAATCGCATGTGGCAGCAACATTTCGGCCGAGGACTAGCCACCAACACCAGCGATTTTGGAAAACTCGGCACGCCGCCCACGCATCCCGAATTGCTCGATTGGCTCGCCACTCGGCTGGTCGCCGAAGGCTGGAGCCTCAAGAAACTGCACCGGCTGCTGGTCACCAGTGCCACGTACCAGCAGGATTCCAATCATCCCTCCGCCGAGCAGGCCGATCCGGCCAACATCTGGTTTGCCCGTGCCACCGTGCGGCGCATGGACGCTGAGCAAATGCGCGACAGCCTGCTGGCGGCATCCGGTGAATTGAATTTGAAAACCGGTGGTGCGGGCGAAGACGGCGCCCGCTCGGTACGGCGCTCGGTGTATTTGAAAGTGATGCGCAACAAACCCGACGCCGTGCTGGCGGCATTCGATGCACCTGACCGCATCTCGCACATGCCCCAACGCACCGTCACCACCACCGCCACGCAATCGCTACTGCTGCTCAATAGTGACTGGGCCCGCCAACGCGCCAACGCCTTTGCCCGCCGCCTGCACGAGATGCATCCGGACGATCCCAAGGCGCAGGTGCGCGCCGCGCATCAGCTGACGTTTGGCCGCGAACCTTCGGTGGAGCATCGGGCATCGGGCATCGCTTATCTGAATCTCGGCGGCGAGGTGGCCGCCAATCCTGAGCCCTCCAAAATTGGGATGTTCGGCAAACGCTCACCAAGCCCAGCGGCCTGGATTCAGCCCAATGGCGGCCAACATGCTCTGCAAGCCGCCAAGCCGGGCAAGATGCCCACTGGCGATTTCACGGCCGAGGCGTTCATTCGGCTGGATTCGTTGTATGCCGATGACTCCGTGCGCACCATCGTTTCCCAATGGGACAGCCAACAACGCACCCCCGGTTGGGCGTTGGGCGTCACGAGCACGAAGAGCGCCTATCAGCCGCGCAATCTGATCCTGCAACTTACCGGCATCCCGCAGCGTGGCGACCACGGCTACGAGGTGATCGCCTCCAATCTGCGGCCGGAATTGAACAAATTTTATTACGCCGCCGTGAGCGTGAAATTCGATAAGGAAGGCGCCGGCACGGCGACGTTTTACCTGAAGGATTTTTCATCGCCCGACGGCAAGCTGCAGGTGGCGAAGAAACAATTCCGGCGCAACAAACATTACGGCAGCAAGCTGCCCTTGGTGATCGGCGGCCGCACCGGCGGTAGTCGCCACGGCTGGGATGGCTTGGTGGACAACGTGCGCCTGAGCAGCACCGCGCTGGACGAAAAGTCACTGGTCATCAAAGGCGAGACCGTGCGGCCGCACACGCTGGCGTTTTATCAATTCGAGAAGGACGGTTTCAACACCGACAGCTCGCCTCACGGCAACACCCTCGCGCCTCTGGGTAAACCGTACACGCCACCGGCAGTCACACGACTCGCGGAATACTGCCACGTGCTCTTCAATGCCAACCGGTTCCTGTACGTTGATTGATATGAGAACGCAACTGTCCACCGAATTAAGCGAAGCCTCACGGCGCGAATTTTTACTGCGCGGCGGTGCCGGCTTTGGCGCGCTGGCGTTGACCGGCATGCTGGCGCGGGATCAGGCCTTCGCCGCCAGCAATCCGCATGCAGCCAAGCAGCCGCACTTTGCGCCCACGGCCAAGCGGGTGATTTTTCTCTTCATGGAAGGCGGCCCGAGCCACATGGATTTGTTTGATCCCAAGCCGCTCATCCAGAAGCTGGCCGGCCAACGCATGCCCGACAGTTTCAAGCGACCGATCACTGCCATGGGCGAGACCGAATCGCCCATTCTGGCCAGCCAACGCCAATGGAAACGCCATGGACAAAGCGGCCTGTGGATCAGCGATTGGCTGCCGCACACCGCCGAATGCGCGGATGATCTGGCGGTAATTCGTTCGTGCTGGACCAACGGCATCAACCACAGCGGCGGTGTGTGCCAGATGAACACCGGCCAACCGCTCGGCGGCCGACCCAGCTTGGGATCGTGGGTGAATTACGGGCTCGGCACGGAGAACGCCAACCTGCCCGGGTTCGTGGTGATGACCGACACGACCGGAACGGTCACCAACGGGCCGCGAAACTGGAGTGCCGGATTCATGCCTGCAACGCACCAAGGCGTGAAGCTCAATCCTGGAGTATCGCCCATCCGCCATTTAAATTTGCCCAAGGGGGTGACCCCGGAAACGCGCCGACACCAGCTCGAGATATTGCGCCAACTGAACGAACAACATCTCAAGTCGCGCGAAGGCCAGAGCGAACTCGAGGCCCGCATCCGCGCCTATGAACTGGCCTACCGGATGCAGGCTTCCGCGCCCGAGACGGTGGATCTCTCCAAGGAAACGGAGGCCACCAAGAAGCTGTACGGCTTTGGCAACAAGGATACGGAACCCTTCGGTCGCTGCTGCCTGATGGCGCGGCGGTTGGTGGAGCGCGGGGTGCGGTTTGTGCAGATTTATCATGGCGCCGGCAGCAAATGGGATTCACATTCCAAAATGGAAGCCAATCACGGCCGGCAATGCCGCCAAAGTGATCTGCCCACTGCGGGTCTGTTAAAGGATCTCAAGGCGCGCGGGTTACTGGATGATACGCTGGTGATCTGGGGCGGTGAATTCGGCCGCACACCCATGAGTGAGAAGGGCGATGGCCGCGACCATAATCCCACCGGCTTCACCATGTGGATGGCCGGCGGCGGTGTGAAGGGCGGTGTCACCCTCGGCGCCACTGATGAACTTGGCTTT
>DPAW01000294.1 GCA_003517285.1 Verrucomicrobiales bacterium | reverse complement strand
TCTCCTGTGAAATCGGCGGCTACGGCGACATTGTTACGGAGACCTTCCCAAACGACATGGCGTTTCCAGTTTCCCTTCACCTCAGCGGCGTAGAAGCCCGGGTAGAGACTGAGAAGAAGGGTTAGCGAAACAAGAGATTTCATTTAACGGGTGTGTTTTCGGGTCTGATCGAAAATGGTTTTGAGTTGCTTCACTTTGTCGGTATGCGCAGCGGACCGGGCGAGGTTGGTGATTTCCATGGGATCGGTCTGGTAATCGTACAGTTCCACGCCATACTTGCCGTCGGCCCATTCGGTGTAACGGTAGCGGTCGGTACGGATGGAGCGGCCAAGTGGTTTGACCTTGCCGGTGAAGCCAGGCAGGCGCGGGCGGATACGTGTGGTGCTGTAGGCGGCCTGTCGGACGGTAGCCTTGGGGTTGGCAAGCAGGGGCGCGAGGCTGTGGCCTTTGAGATGTTTGGGCTGCGGCAGATTACAGAGATCGGCGAGAGTGGGGTAAAGATCGATGAGTTCGGTGAGTGAGTTAGAGGACTGGCCAGCGGTTTTCATGCCGGGCACCGAAATGATGAAAGGCACGCGCGCGCTGCCTTCAAAGAGATCGCTCTTTTGCCAGAGGCCGTGTTGACCGAGATGGTAGCCGTGGTCGCTGAGAAACACGACGATGGTGTCGTCGTCGAGCTTGAGTTTTTTCAGCCCATCCAGTACGCGGCCGAGGCAGGCGTCCATCAATGTCGTTGAGGCGTAATAGGCGCGGATGATTTCCTTGCGTTGCTCGAGTGTCAGCTCACGTTGATTTGGGCGGTCGGGCAGGGCGGCAGGCGGAATGTCGTCGCGGTCGCCAGGCAATTCGAGGACGGGTTCGATTTTATCCAGCGGATAATGCTGTGCATGATGCAGAGGCGCGACGTATGGTGTGTGCGGTCGATAGAAGCCGACTGCGAGAAAGAAGGGTTTTCCGGTCTTATCCGGATGATGATCCTCCATCAGCTTCACGGCGGCGAGTGCGGCTTGGCCATCGGTATGTTCCTCGTCTTTGCTGTCGAGCAGGAGCCAGCTCATGGTCCCGCCGTACGAGCCGGCACGCAGGGTGATCACTTCATCCTGCCGCGTGCGGTCGATGCCGATGGGATTGACAACCTTGTTCCAGGAAGCCTTGTCGTCCTCGCCATCGGTGCCGATTTGGGTGGGTACGCCGTAATGGTATATTTTACCTATTCGCGCGGCAAAGTAACCGTGATTGATAAAATGCTGCGAGAGAGAAGCGATGTCTGGTTGTTTATCCCGGAAATGGCCGGCATTGGACAGCACTCCGGTCTGCTCAGGGTAGAGGCCGGTCATAAATGATGACCGACTGGGATTACAGACCGGATATTGGCAGTAGGCGCGATCGAATCGAAGGCCGCGTTCAGCTAGTCGGTCAACATTGGGCGATTTCACCAGTGGGTGTCCGTAACAGCCTAAATCTGCATTTAGGTCATCGACAGCAATCAGTAGGACATTCGGTTTATTAGCGAACGAAATAACCGGAAAGATAAGGACAGTCAGAAACCAGTAAATTTTAGTGCAATTCATAGTTTTTGAAAAGATATAGGTTGAAACAGTGAAAAGGTAGCATGTTTTTGTTTACAATTCCTCTAAGCGTGCGATCTTCCCCGCCAGCGGAGCGGAGGAAATAATATGTCTCAAATAAGAAAGTACGTGTGGAACGGTATCCACTTTGGCAACACTTTTTTCCTGGGTCTGATTCTATTGGGCTCGGTGGTGGGGCTCCCAATGTTCATATGGAAATTTGGTGCTGATATCCAGCATTGGTGGGCACATATTCTCATTGCGCTCGTTTTGTTCATTTATTCGGGGATGGGTATCACTTTCGGCTATCATCGTTTGTTGTCGCATATTTCCTTCAAGGCCAAGTGGCCAGTCAAATTATTCGCTCTGATCGGTGGAGCTACAGCTATGCAGGATTCGGCTCTCGTTTGGAGTTCAGATCATCGCCGTCACCACAAGCATGTGGATCACGAAGATGACCCTTACAATATTACCAAAGGCTTTTGGCATGCCCATATCGGTTGGATCTTATTCAAGAAGAAACTCGCTCCACCCAAGGATAACGTTAAGGATTTAATGGCCGATAAAATTGTTATGTGGCAACATCGCTGGTGGATTGAGATTGCCCTGTTGGTTGGATTTGTTTTTCCGGCTTGTGCGGGTTGGTTTATTGAGGGTTCATGGCAGGGTGCTCTACTTGGTCTCCTGCTTGGTGGAATGTTTCGACTCACATGTTGTCACCACAGCACCTTTTTCATTAACAGCCTCTGCCACTACATGGGCACGCAGCCGTATTCTTCCACACACACCGCGCGCGATTCATGGTTTATGGCGCTACTGACGTTTGGGGAAGGGTACCACAACTATCATCACGAATTTCAGCATGACTATCGGAATGGCGTGAAGCCCTGGCAGTTTGATCCCACCAAATGGGCGGCTTGGACACTGAGCAAGCTAGGCCTTACCAGCGATCTGCGACGCGTGCCGGATGAGAAAATTGAGCTGGCTGAAATCCGCCAGAAAGATAAGCAACTGGCCGAGCAGCTCTCCAATACGCCCGAGCCAGTCTGCGAGAAGACGCAGGCCCTCTTCGCAGAGGCTGGGGTTAAGCTTCATTCTGCAGTCGAATCATGGGAGCGCGCGAAAAACGAATATTCTAGGGCCGCTCAGAAAAAGATCAGTCTCACCAAGGAACAGT
>DPAW01000217.1:423-2607 GCA_003517285.1 Verrucomicrobiales bacterium | reverse complement strand
TGTTGCCACGCGTAAAACATGGCGATGCGGTTGCCCAGCGCCTTGATCAAGGCACCGTGCCCGGCGGCATCTACGCCGAGTGTTTCCAGATGATACGGCGCGATGGCGATGGCGAGGTGTTTGTTGGGTGCAAATTCAGCGAGCCACTTGAGCGAGTCCGGCGTGTTGATGAGGTTGCTGGAATGATTCTCGATGGCGATGGTTACGCCGGCGGTTTCAGCGGCGGCGAGGTGGGGTTTCATCAGCTCGGCGAATTTTTTGACCTCCGCCTTCAGTTCTGCGCCTTTCAGGCCCCGTTGACCGCGACCGCCGCAGACCATGACTTTGGTGCCGAATTTTTTGGCAAAGGCCATTTCCTTTTGCAGACCGAATGGTCCGAGGTCGTAGCGTGTGATGCAGCCCATGCGCAGGATGCCTTTCGAGGTTTTGTGGCTGCGTAGCATTTTGGCAAATGCCTCGTGCCCCATCTCCTCGATTTGCTCGCGCTGGTTGCCGTGCACGCGCGGCCAGATATCGATGGTATCCGCGCCGGTCTTGGTCACCTCCGGTAGGATCTCTTTGAGCGGCAACCGCCCGTACATCGATGAAGACAAAATGTAATTGAGCCGAAACTTCGGCCGGGCGGCCGATGCAGGGGCGGTAGCGGTGGCTGCAACGGCTCCAAGAAACTGGCGGCGGGAAAGCGTTTTCATGCGGCGGAGATTCTGCGGCCGTTTTCCAAAAAAGGCACGCCCAAGTGCATTGGGCTGGTTTCGTCCGGGCGACGGATAATTTCCGGCGAGTATTGGGTGACATACGCGCGGCGCATTTTGTCGGTGGTGTTGGGACCGCTGCGATGGAAGCTGAGTGAGCTAAACACCACCACGCTGCCCGCGGGCACAATGGCCGGCACTCCGGGTAATTCGCCGAAGTAGCCGGCCCGATCGCCGGTAGCCTCATCATGCACATGTTCCACCAGCGTGCGGATGCCGATGTGCGAAAAGGGCATCACGTGCGCAGTGCCGTTGGCAAGGCTCATATCGTCCACGGCCGTCCAGCAGGTGACGTAGGGTGTGTGTGGAAAGCCGAGGTAACCGCTGTCTTGATGCCACGAGAATGCCATGCCTTGTTCGGCGGCTTTTGCGACATACTGGTCGTAAAAAAGAAACGCCGTGTCGCCAATGGTGGTGCGGCAAATCTCCGCCATCAATTCGCTGAACACGAATTCTGACAGGCGCGGGGCCTGTTCGTATTGCTTGGCGATGTGATAGCGCTTGCCGCGATGGCTGATGTGGATGTGGTCGGTGCCCAGCCGATCCATCTCCGCATGCATCGCCTCGATGAGGCAATCGCAGGAGTCGCGCAGGATGCCGAGCTGTTCGGCTGAAACCGCGTTTTCGAGGATGAAGTAACCCTCATCCCGAAACTGAGCGCGGTGTTCGTCCGTGATTTGCGACACGTTACTTCAACGGGTTTTCGTACCACACCACATTCTTGCTTTGTTGTCCGGCGATGAGGGCATCGAGGTCGCCGTCGGCGTCCATGTCCACGAGGCGGATGTCGTATGCGGCCTGGTCGTCGTGGATGATGTGGGTTGTGAACTTGCCTTTGCCGTCATTCTCGAACCACGCGGCTTTCCGGCTGAGGTAGGCGCAGGTGACGGCGTCGATATCGCCATCGCCATCGATGTCGCCGACTTGCAGGCAGTGCGAGGACAGGAGGTCGGTATTGATGTCGTGGATTTTCCACTCCGGGTTTTCGTACCAAATGAGGCCGGTGCCGTGGCCGCGGCTGGCGATGATGTCGAGCTTGCCGTCGCCGTTCACGTCGGCGGGCATGATGTTGGTGGCGCCTGCGTGTGTGCCGGGCAGGCGATGTTTCTTGAACGGCTTGGTGGGGTCTTCGCCGGCTTCCCACCAGGCAAACCATTCACCCTTGCCGGATTTATCCTGCGGGCCGCCCTTGGCGGCGAGGGTGATATCGAGCCGCCCGTCGCCATTGAGATCTCCTGCACCGAGGTAATGGCTCAGGCCCGGGGCGTCTTCCTTGGCGAACACATACCGTTTCCAGCGCTGGTCGGTCTTGGGATTCTTGGGGATATCCAGCCACACGGCGGAGTTGGGAAACTTGCCCGTGGGCTGGCCGCTGTTGGCGAGCAGATCGAGTTTGCCGTCTCCGTTGACATCCGCCTTGAGCACGCCGTGG
>DPAW01000217.1:0-123 GCA_003517285.1 Verrucomicrobiales bacterium | reverse complement strand
CGCCTTGAGCACGCCGTGGATGCCGATGATTTCGTCCTCTGCAATGCGCGCTTTCCAGGGGCCGCCGATGGGATTTTTATTCGGCTGCTCAAACCACACAATGAGGCCAGGCTTGTACCGGGC
>DPAW01000225.1:572-3657 GCA_003517285.1 Verrucomicrobiales bacterium | reverse complement strand
AGACGGTTTTCGAACGGCTCAATGTGGACGTCCGAGCAATCCGCACGAAATCCGTCGGCGATAATCAGGTTCACCATCTTGACCAAAGGCGAGTTCTGCTCATCCCCGGTCTCTACCACGCCGCTTTCACCCACAGCGCCGCCCCCTTCACCGATATCCACCTGCGTTTGGGAAAGCTCCGTAACCAATCGTTCCACGGCCTCATCCGTGGAACCATAGAAACGATCTATGGTGGCTTTGATCTGCGATTCACTGGCCACCTTGTAAACCACCAATCCCACCTCAAGCAGGCGGTTCAATGCGTCGGTGGTATCGATGTCGCCCGGATCCTCCAAGGCCACCGTCAGCTCATCATTTTCATAAGCCACCGGGATGACCTGATACCGACGGGCTATATGCCTGGGCAACGCTCCCATGGCCGCATCGTTGGGCTGTAGTTCGCGCAGATCGATTGTATCGCAGCCGTATTGCATGCCGCGCGCCTGCACGAGCAGATCAGGATTCAGCGTCTTGGATATGACCATCGTGTCGATCACTCCGGCTCCGGCAGGCTCCGCCACGGCGCGGGCGGCCTCCACCTGAGAAGGATCCACAGCGCCCATATCCATGAGCGTATCGAGCAGATAATCGTCTTTTACGGCCATCAGTGTAAACGGCTAGTGCAACTTAGTGCCTGAATCGGGGACCCGTCAAATCAGAGCTATCCGCAAATCTCAGTTTTTTCGGGCATTTCCTACGCACACGGATAAAGAAAAGACGGGGCCGAAACCCCGCCTGTTGCGAATTCGATGTGCATCCGACCTAGTCTTCCAGCTTCACCAGCCAGATATTCCGGAACCGCGTCGGGTTGCCGTGATCCTGCAACTGGATTGGCCCAGGGCCATGCTGCTTGTATTTCGGTACATTTCGATGACCGCTCGGGCCGTTCATCTCCTGCTTGTCATGAACAACCACGCCGTTATGCACCACCGTCACGGTCGCCTTGCGCACAAGCTTGCCGGCCTTGTCCCACTTTGGGGCGAGGAAGGTGATGTCATAGGTTTGCCATTCTCCCGGAGGACGGCAGGCATTTACCTTGGGCGGAAACTGGCCGTACAACGCGGCGCACTGACCATCGGCGTAACTAATGTTGTTGTAGGAGTCGAGCACCTGCACCTCGTAGCGGCCGTTCAAAAACACACCGCTATTGCCACGGCCCTGACTTTCGCCCTTCACCACCTTCGGCGTGGCGAATTCCAAGTGCAGCTTGACTGAGCCAAACGAATCCTTGGTTCGTAGCGACCCCGACCTGGGCGTCACCTCCATATAGCCTTCTTCAATCTTCCATTTGTCATGACTCCACTTGCTGGTGTCGGTGCCGTTAAACAACACCACCGCCCCTTTCGGCGGCTTAAGACCCAGCGTCTTGGAAGCCCCCACTTCCACCACCTTCGGTCGCGGCCGATTAGCATCGTGCACCCGCCATTTCTGGCCGGGAATAATCGGGGTATCGGTATAACCCGGCAGTTTTTTATCTGTCGCCTTGGTGTCCGCGCCGGCTACCAGCAGCAACGCGCCGAGAGAAAAGAGAATCGTTCGTTTCATAAACTCAGGTTCGGCTAAAGCCTAGGCAGGTGCCCATGAGCCCGCAAGGCAAACTTTCGCTTGGCCCCAAGCCGCCGGACCGTTACAAGCCCGTGTGGCCGCAACTCCCATTCTCAACATCCAAGACCTGCATTTGCAGCGAGGCGATACTCGCATTCTGGATGGCTTAAACTGGCGCGTGGAACGCGGCGAGCACTGGGCTGTGCTCGGCCCCAACGGGTGCGGTAAAACCACCCTGCTCGCCGCCTTGACCGGCTACAAGTTCCCTACTCGAGGCGACATCCAAATCCTAGGCAACACCTTTGGAGACAGCGATTGGACCGAGCTGCGCAAACACATTGGCCTCGTCAGCTCCACGCTCAACAAATTCATGGCCGAAGATGAGCCCGTGATAGAAACCATTGTGAGCGGCAAATACGCCATGATCGATCTCTGGCACGAACCTTCCGCCGCCGACAAACGCGAAGCACGCGCCATCCTCAAGCGTATCGAATGCGCTCACCTGGCCGACCGCCCCTGGTCGCAACTATCCCAGGGAGAACGCCAACGCGCCCTCATCGGTCGCGCACTCATGGCCCGACCCGAGCTACTGATGCTCGATGAACCCTGCGCCGGCTTGGATCCTGTGGCCCGCGAACATTTCCTGCAATTCATCGACCGCCTCGGCCGTCAACGGAACACGCCCGCCATTGTGCTCATCACTCATCACGTGGAGGAAATCATGCCGGTGTTTACCCACTCCCTCCTGCTGCGCAAAGGCCGCGATGTTGCGCAAGGACCGGTGAAACGGATTTTGAAAAATGATACCCTCAGCAGGGCCTTCGACTGCGAGGTTGCCATCAGCCGCCGGCAAGGCCGCTACTGGCTCACTGCCCAGCCCACGCGCACCTCGGTGATGTGATCAATATTGCGGCCCGGGAAACCACGGCTGAAATTCCTCATCGCCAATGCCATTAAGTTCGCTCTTGGTTTTCTCCCCGTTGGCCACGGAAATGATTTTCTCAAAGAGCCGCATCCCCACTTCCTGAATCGTTTCCGTCCCGTCCATAATCGTGCCGGCATTGAGATCCATATCCTCCTCCATCCAATTGTAGAGCGCCGTGTTCGTGGCCACCTTGATGCAGGGAGCCGGTTTGCAGCCATACACGCTCCCCCGACCGGTGGTAAAAACGCCCACGTTACAACCGCCGGACACCAGCCCGGTCATGCTGATCGGATCGTAGCCAGGCGTATCCATAAATCCAAATCCAGGTGTATCAATCCGCTCGGCATAATCATACACCGCCATCAACGGGGATTGTCCGCCTTTGGCCAGTGCCCCCAGACTCTTTTCATAAATTGTCGTCAACCCACCCTCCTTGTTGCCCACCGAGGGGTTATTATCAATCGTGCTGTCATGACGACGGGCGTAATCCTCCCACCAACGAATTTGGCTCATGAGCTTTTCCGCCACGGCCGGAGTGACCGCGCGGTTGGTCAGCAAATGTTCCGCGCCATAAAT
>DPAW01000225.1:0-195 GCA_003517285.1 Verrucomicrobiales bacterium | reverse complement strand
ACCCAGTGCGGGATTGGCTGTGCAACCGCTGTTACCATCCGAACCGCCACAGTTTTCCGCCAACAACAACTTGGCCAACGGTTGCTCGGTACGTTGCGCACTTGCCACATTGGGCAGAATTTGTTCCACCGCCTTTACGGCCACCTCAATGGTCTTAAGGGAACCACCCGTGCCCTGAATGGTCATGAACTCCGG
>DPAW01000272.1 GCA_003517285.1 Verrucomicrobiales bacterium | reverse complement strand
CACCTCAAGGAGCGCCGCCAAGCCAAAAGCCGCCAGAGCAACATTGGAATCCATCCAAGCAAATTCCTGCCCAAAGGCCACATGCCCGGCCTTGCCGGCGATGCACAATACCAAAGGGGGGATAAAAACACGAAAGCCGCAGGCCGCGCTCAGGCCCACACCCACCATTACACTTAAGGCGATTTCCCAGTTATCCATGGCACCAATTTACCCTAAAAACAGGCTGCGCGGAAGGGAAATCGATTACAAAGACAGGTCTAGTTTATAGTACCTTTTCGACCGAATCCCAGAATTTCAGGCGTGCCTCGAGGGCCTTTTGCGCGGCACCCAAGGCTTCCGCCTCGCGAAAGGGATGCCCTTCGCAGAGCACATCAAGCATGCGCATGGCCATTGGGCCGTGCTCCAGTTCATCCAAATCCACGTGGCGGCTGAGGTAATAATGGAAGGTTGGCGCCAGTTCAGAGTCGATATTCATCTCGGCCAACAACGACCGAAACATCCGTGGAATCACATGCTCGCGCCCCAACGCAAAGGCCGCGGCGACTTCATGGAGCTTCCCTTCCTGCACGATCTCAAACGTCGTGCGCATAAAGTCATTGGCGGCTGCCGGGGCAATGCCCGCTTCAAGAACCGCATCCACGCCATCGAGTCTTACGCGATCGAGAAAATGATTAATACTCGCCGTGTCCGCCGCCACATCCTCCATCGATTCGACGTACATTTCGAAATGGCTCAAATACCGCACCGTGCCCGCCAAGGCTGGTGCTTCGTCCGATTCCTCTTCCAATACGATCTCGTTAATAAACCGCTGCGCGCTGGCATAGCGGCCCGGCAGCCACGGAGTTTCAGCCGGCGCCAATTCTCGTTGCAGTCCCTTGAGTAAACTCATGAAGTCCCAGACCGAAAACACATGATGCTGCATGAACACCCGCAAGCCTGACAGATTCTGGACCTTACCGTACACCGGATGCTCCTCGAGCCGGTCCTGCAAAGGCTTGATGGCGCTAAGGTCCATAAGATTCATCTAGGTGTCGCGGATGGTCGCCGAAAGCTTCTCGGTCAACGCCGCTACCAACTGGTCATGCGCGGTGTTCACTTCTTTATCTTTCAGCGTCTTCTCAGCGTTCCGATAGGTGAAGGAGTACGCAAGGCTCTTCTGACCTTCCGGCACGTTTTTTCCGCGAAACACATCGAACAAATTCGTGCTCACCAGATTCGCCGGCTTGGTCTTCTTCACCACCGCCAACACATCCGCGTGCGTCACAGCTTCGGACACCAGCATCGCCACATCGCGTTCGCTGGCCGGAAATTGCGGGAGGGCTTTGAAGGATTTGTTGGTCGTCCGGCGTTGCAGTAACACGTCCAGATCCAGTTCTGCCAAATACACTGCTTCCCGTGCTTCATAGCGTTTGCCCAAAGCCGGCTGCAGCTGACCAAAGTGGCCGATTACCTGTTTGCCCATCATAAGCTCTGCCGATTCCAGTAGCAATATAGTGGGATTTTCCCTTCGTACAAACTGCACGCCAAACACACCCAACGATTCCAGCAGTTCCTCCACCACCCCTTTCAGGTCGCTGATGTCCAGTTTCGCGGCGTCATCCTGCCAAAAGGCGCTATGGCGTCGGCCAGTCAACAACACGGCCACTTTGCGGCTTTCCTGCGGCCCCGGAGCAAAGGTGCGTCCCACCTCGAATAACGCCACATCCGTGGTCTGACGCGTAAGATTGTTGCGAAGCGAATCCAACAGACCGGGCAACAGGCTTGGCCGCAGCACGTTCATGTCGTTAGAAAGCGGATACTCCAAGCCCACCCAAGCCTCGGCCGCCAGTTGAGCCGCCTCGTCGCTGATCAAGGTTTGCCCTTGGGCCTCATCCAAACCAATTCCCGTCAATATCTCCCGCGCTTCGGCCAACACATCGTGTTGCGCATCAAATTCATTTTGCCCCAAACACCCGCGAGGCGGCGTGGAGGGAATGGCATCCACCCCGTGCACCCGGCAAACCTCCTCAACCAAATCCACCTCGCGTTTGAGATCCACCCGCCAAGTCGGAATACGGAAAGTCGCCGAGGCGTCGTCCTGTGAAATCAATTCCAGTTCCAACCCCTGAAGATATGCCACTGCCTTGGCGGGTTCGATGTTGATGCCCAATAGCGCATCTGTACGCGCGTGACGCAGGGTAATCTCCTTGGATTCCGGTGCCTGCGGAAAGGCATCCACCGCTCCAGCCAACAATTCGCCACCGGCAACTTCGACGACTAACTTTGCGGCACGGCGGCTCACCCAATCCGTACACCCCACATCGGCCCCACGCTCAAAGCGGTAGCTCGCATCGGTATGCAACCCAAGTTGCTTGGCGGTCGCGCGAATGTTTTGCGGGTTAAAATACGCCGTCTCCAGCAACACATCCTGCGTGGCCTCGTTGATTTCGGTATTCAGGCCACCCATAATACCGGCCAACGCGATGCCTTTTTCCGGATCCGCAATCAGCAGATTGTCCGAATTTAGCTCATGCTCGGCCTCGTCCAGCGTGGTGAATTTTTCCCCAGCAGCCGCACGACGCACCACCACGGTGTGGCGGCCTTCGGCTTGAGCCAGAAGATTCAGGTCAAACGCATGCAACGGCTGGCCAGATTCCATCATCACGAAATTCGTCACATCCACGACATTGTTGATCGGACGTATGCCCACCTGCTCGAGGCGACTGCTCAACCAAGCCGGACTCGGGCCAACCCTCACGCCCCGAATGGCGCGGGCGTTGTAGCGCGGGCAAAGATCCGCATCATCGAGTTGCACGGCCACAATCTCCTCAACCGGACTGCCGGCTTCGGTCAGTCCTGTGTCCGGGAGCTTGAGGGGATTGCCCGTCAAGGCGGCAATCTCACGGGCCAGCCCGAGAACACCGTTCAAGTCCGGCCGATTGGGCGTCACTTCCAAATCGTAAACCGTATCCTTTTCCGCCCGACCAAGATGTTCACCAAAGGCCTGCCCCAATGGGGCATCTTCCGGCAGAATCAAAATGCCTTCATGATCGTCGCTGAGCTTCAGTTCCCGTCCGGAACACATCATGCCCTGCGACAGTTCGCCACGGATCTTGCCTTCCTTAATAACAAACGGCCTCTCGCCCTCCTCTACTGGCATCGCTGTACCCAAGGTCGCCAACGCCACCTTGTCTCCTGCCTGAAAATTGGTGGCGCCACATACAATCTGTAACTCCTGCGAGCCATCACTCACTTTGCAGAGGCTCAGTTTGTCGGCATTGGGATGTTGATCGCGGGTGACCACCTGCCCTACTACGATGCCCTCGAAGGCGCCGCCGGTCTCCTCGATGCCTTCCACCTCCACACCCAGCATGGTGATGTGCTCGCCCAGTTCCTCAACGGACCAGTCGAAGTCGACGTATTCCTTGAGCCAGTTGTAAGTGACTTTCATAGGGCGTTAAAATTGTCGCAGGAAGCGCGTGTCATTTTCGTAAAAGAGCCGGATGTCGTTGATGCCGTAGCGCAACATGGCGATGCGTTCGATACCGAAGCCAAACGCCCAACCGCTCCATTCCTCGGGATCGAGCCCGACCTCCTCCAGCACAGCCGGATGCACCATGCCGCAACCGGCAATCTCTAGCCAATCCTTGCCCATCTTGCGGGTCAGCGAGTTGGCAAAATCGATTTCGAAACTCGGCTCCGTGTAGCTGAAGTAATGCGGCCGGAACCGAATCTGAGTCTTCGGCCCCATCAATTCACGGAAGACAAACTCCACCGTGCCCTTGAGATCACTCACCGTCACGCCTTTGTCCACGTACAACCCTTCCACTTGATGAAAGGTGGGATTATGCGTGGCGTCAGCCGTATCGCGCCGATACACGCGCCCCGGCACGATGATGCGCACGGGCGGCTTCTGCTCCTTCATCACACGAATCTGGACGCTGGACGTATGCGTACGCAGCAGCGGTCGGCCATCGGTCTCCACATAAAACGTATCCTGCGCATCACGCGCCGGATGATCGGCCGGTGTGTTCAGGGCATCGAAGCAGTGATACTCATCCTCAATCTCTGGTCCATCCGCCACCACAAAGCCCAGCTTACGAAAGCTCTTGACGATATCCTCGGTCACCTGTGTGAGCGGATGGAGTTTCCCCAAACGGCGGCGACGGCCCGGGGCAGTGAAATCCGTTGGCTCCGTGGGCGCGGCCGAAGCCAGCTCAATGCGATCCCGTGCGGCCTGCAGGGCAGCCTCCAGTTCGCCCTTGGCGGCGTTGATGGCTTTGCCGGCCAGCGGACGCTCTGCCTTGGTGAGCGAGCCCATCTGTTTCATCAGGCCCGTGAACCGGCCTTGCGGGCCGAGCCAGGCGCCCTTGGCGCGATCCAGCGTGGCCTGATCCGTGGCGGCATTCAGTTCAATAAGCGCCTCGGCTTTTAAGGGATCAATTTCGTCGAGCAACGACATAGTGTGCAGGGAATGTAATGATTCAGGTTCGGCCCACAAACAAAAAACGGGCGACCGTATGGTCGCCCGTCTTGGGAAAGGTTCAGCGTTATTTCGCCTTCGCCTCCAAGCCTCCTTGGGCGACCTTCACCAACTCGGTAAAGGCGGCCTCGTCTTGGGCGGCGATGTCGGCGAGCACCTTGCGGTTGACCTCGACCTCGGCCCCCTTGAGGCCCTCGATAAATCGGCTGTAAGTAATGTCATTTGCGCGACAGGCGGCATTGATGCGCACATTCCATAAGGCCCGGAATTCACGCTTCTTGTTGCGGCGATCGCGGTAAGCATATTGTCGACCGTGATCCAGCGCGTCCTTGGCGTACCGGTAGAGTTTACTGCGACGCAGCCAAAAGCCCTTGGCGGCTTTCAACCAGCGCTTGCGGCGTTTACGTGAGGCGGGTCCGTTCGTAGATCGCATGATATATCCTTAGTGGCTGAAGGGAAGACTCTCGGTGATGCGGCGCATATCGTCCTTCTCGACATACGTGGCACTGCCCAGACGGCGGCGGCGCTTGGGGCTCTTGCTACTCAGCAAGTGACGCTTGCCCTGACGGTTGCGCTTCACCTTGCCCGAGGCGGTCACCTTGAACCGCTTCGAAACCGCCTTGCGCGTCTTATTGACAACTTTCTTTGTAGGCATGGAAAATCCTTCGTTTTCTTCCAAAAAGGGCGCGAAGAATAGGAGGAAGGCCCCTGAGGTGCAAGTGATTTTTCAGAAAAAATCAGGATTCAGAGCTTAAGGAGAATTTCCGTATTTTGCAGGCATTTCCCGTTGATTCACTGGATTTCCATGAATGAAGGTCAATTGCCGCTTTATCTCACCATTTTGACGATAATAGGTGACTTCCCCATGGAACCGCCCTTTTTCCTTCCGACCGTCGCTTTGCAACGCGCCATCGGGATAAAAGGCCCGCACCCAGCCATTTTGCTGGCCGGCCTTAAAATGACTCTCCACCCGCGCTGTGCCATCAGGATAATGCTGCACTGCCTTACCATCGAAAGGTTTGTCAGAATTCAACTCGTACGCCAGTCCGTCTCGATATTCCAACCGGTCGATATCCACCACCTTCGGCCAACCTAGGGCGATTAGTAACAACACGCAAACAGCTCCCACGGTCACCGGCGCGTAAAATTTCCAAGTGCGCCGCTGCGCCGTCGCCGGTCGCCAAACCGGCAACCGGTTCCCATGGCGTTCCAAGACCGCCGCCAACGGCACCCAGCCGGACTCGCCCTGTTCCCAGGCCCAGTCGGTTGCCTTTAAGGCGCCCTCCCCCTTCAGCCGTTCTAGCTGATTCAGATCAAATGGTCCCCACTGCTGATCATTCTTGGAAATGTACACTTGCACAATTACCTCCATGAGTTGAGACAGCCCAAATGAGCATGTCGATTAGAGTGAAATCAATTCAACCGTGTTATGCCCACTACAACCTGCCACACATTTCATAAAAGTCAACGTGAGCCCACTGCCGCCACGGCCGCTAACACAGCATCGACTGAAATCTCCTTTAACCCCTTGCCCCCCTCCAGAACCATTACATGATCCTGCGGTGGCCGCCAAACATCTCGATTCGTTTCACCCCACAGCACCACGCAACGCACGCCTAAGGCGGCCGCCAAATGAGTGATCCCCGAATCATGCCCTACAAACAATCGGCACTGACGCAATGCATGTGCGGTTTCCAAAAGTGATTTCCCAAAATGAATTTCACCCTGATTCCCCACCATGGATTCTATCCAACCGAGCCGATCCTGCTCAGCCTCTCCAGCTATTAATAAGATTCCACCGTGCTCTATAACCAGCGAATGTTGTAAAAACTGTTCCCAACATGTCTCGGGCCAATTCTTAGCCCGACTGCCACTTCCGGGATGGGCGCCTAATGCGTGTAATGAATCCGCCTGATTCGGCAGGGTCAAGCACGGTTCAGAATTCGCCCCCGCAATTCCCCAAGCCTTCAAAGGTTTGAGCAATTTTTTTGATATGGATCGATTCTCATTGTCAGGCGGACTGCCCGGGCCCGAGATCCACTCTCCACGCCAAACTCGTTTTACATTTTCCTCCCATACGCCGTCCGGGTCATGCAGATAGGATATAATTGCGTCAAATCCACTCAGCCATTCGACTGCCCTTTCATCCAATTCACCCGCCGGAACAAAAAAAGAAGCCCATTCCAAATCATCAAGACACCTATAATGTTCAAAAACACCAGCATATTTACCCAATTCTCCGCGATCAGCCGACACCAACCCACCCAACTCAGTATTCGGGAAAGCCCTACGCAATGCTGCCCAAACCGGCAAGGTGACAATAAAATCCCCCACAGCTCCGCCGCGAACCACTAATATCCGACAAAACATCGTATTCACCGTCCATCGTTTGTCACTGGACAAACCGTGCCTGTCTTGTAGCTTAAGGCGGAATTAACTCTCAACCTATTTTAAAATGAAAATTTGGACCTATTTTTTAGTGGCCGACTTTGCGTGATCGTCGGCCACAACCTTAACGCCAACGATGATCGTGAAGGTAATAAACGTGAGCAACCACGTGGAAACCACACGAAACGTGACAACCCCCATCAAGTAGATCGAGATCA
>DPAW01000251.1 GCA_003517285.1 Verrucomicrobiales bacterium | reverse complement strand
CACGGTATTCTGTTTACCGACCGGATGGATCGCGATACCAAGGCAGAATTGAGGGACGAACTGGACGTACTTCAGAAAGCCACCAAGGCGATCTTGGCCGAGGCCGCCGAGGCCGATTCGGATCAATAAACACGCCGCATGCTCGAAGGCAGAATGCCGAGTTCGCCGCGATACTTAGCGACCGTGCGCCGGGCGATCTTTACTCTCTTTTCGCCCATCAATTTCACAATGGCTTCATCGGAAAGCGGCTTGGCTTTATTCTCGTTATCCACCAGCTCCTGCAACAGCTGTTTCACGCTAGTGTTGCTCACCCCTTCGCCGCCGTCGGACGTCTGAATGGCACCAGTGAAAAAATACCGCATCTCGAACAAGCCCTGCGGCGTTTTCATGTACTTACCGGAAACTGCGCGGCTCACGGTGGTTTCGTGCACCTCCACCTTCTCAGCCACCTCGGACATGGTCATCGGCTTCAAGTGGCTCACCCCATGCTCAAGAAACTCTGATTGGCGGGAGACAATTTCCTTGGCGATTTTCAGAATGGTATCTTGCCGTTGATGGATACTCTTAATCAGAAAATTGCCGTCCCGAATCTTCCCGCGGATGTATTCACGCACATCCTTGGAATCACGCGCCTGTGTCATCAAATCTTTGTAGGCATTGCTGATACGCAATTGAGGCATCTCTTCGCGATTAGAGGTGACCTCCCAACGGTCGTTCTTCCAGCTTATAAATACCTCGGGCACAACATATTGATCCGGGGTTTCCTCAAAAGCACTGCCCGGCCGCGGATCCAAGTGGCCGATGCTCTCCGCAATATCCTGCACCTCATCAATCCCCACGCCCAACGCTCGGGCAATCTCCGGAAAACGGCGGCGGCCCAGGGCTTCCATGTGATCTTCCACCACCTGATATTCCACCGATTCCACCCGGCCGAGGCGTTCCAGTTGCAGCAGCAAACATTCGCGTAAATCCGCCGCCGCCACACCGGCCGGTTCGAAGGAACGGATTACTGACAGAACTTCTTCAACAGTATCCTGATCCGAATTCGCTGCATCAATCAACTCAGCCACGTTAGATTGCAGAAACCCGTTTTCATCAACATTGCCAATGATCACCTCAGCCACCTCCATTTCCTGCTCATCCAGATCGCTCATATGCGCCTGCTCGAGGAGATGGTCAGACAACGTTCCGCGGGCGGTCAGGGATTCGAAAATAAAATCGCGCCGCTCCTCGTCCTCAGCACTTGATGCAACGGCCACGGGCGCGGTTTGGGAGGCATTGAAGTGATCGCGCCATTCCTCGCTCAACTCCGCCAGCCGCTCCATTTCGGCCTGAAAATCGTCGAAGGGTTCGGCGTTCGATTCATCAGTTGGATCCACCTTGGTGTCGCTGGGCGGTTCGGCGGCTTCATTTTGATCCGGCGCTCCAATAAGTTCTCCAGTACCATCAAGGTCTGGTGATTTTTGGTCCTCCACCGGCACCTCCTCCAGTACCGGGTTCTCCTGCAGCTCCTTGTTCACCATGCCTTGCAAATCCAGCATGGGCGCCTGCAAAAATGCCAGCGATTGCTGCATTTGCGGGGACATCACCTGGACTTGCGCCAGTTTCTGTCCGAGATGCATTCTGGGTTCAAAAGCCATGGTTGGGCGGCTGACTATATTTACCGTTAAACCGTTCAGACTTCAAGCTCAATGGCACGCAAGCTGCTTGCGTGGTTGATTTGGAGTGCCCTCAAAGATATTGCATTCGCGCCAATAGGCAATGTGAATGAAAAGCCTTTGAGCCAACACCATCCACCGGCTAGAGTTTCCGTGTGGAGGAGGTTAAGTTCACCGTTTTGGCCAGTGGCTCCAGTGGCAATGCTGCTTATCTGGAAACGCCAAATAGCCGCTTACTAATCGATTGCGGCATCAGCGCCAAACGCATCCGGGAGGCATTGCTGAATCTGGATCGCACCCCGGAACTCCTTGATGGCATTTTAATTACCCACGAACATTCCGACCACGTCAGCGGGCTGAAGGTGCTCGCCGCCAAGCTCGGTATCCCCGTGTATTGCAATCGGCATACCGCAGAGGAAATCCGCCGCATCCATGACACCAATTTTGACTTTCGACTGGTGGAAACCGGAAACGCCTTTGAGATCGGCGATCTGAATGTGGATACCTTTCCCATCCCGCATGATGCCATCGACCCCATGGGGTTTGTGTTGCACACGCCCGAAGGACGGATAGGTTTTCTCACAGACATGGGCCATGGCACACGATTAGTGGCCGATCGTGTGCGCGATGCCGAGGTGTTGCTGCTAGAAACCAACCACGATGTGGACTTGTTGAACAACGATCCGCGCCGGCCGTGGAGCCTCAAGCAACGCATCCTTAGCCGGCACGGTCACCTCTCCAACGAAGGCGCCGCCAATTTCCTGGAACAGCTTGTTCATCCCGAACTACAGCACATTTACTGCGCGCACCTCAGCCGCGAATGCAATACCCCCGATCTTGCCCGCACGGAAATCCATACCCAGCTCAGTCAGCTTGGTGCTTCGTTTGTAAACGTGGAGGTCACCTCGCCCCGGCAACCCTGCCAAACATTAGGATTATCCGGGAATAAAGTGGCAATTAAGGCGGAAAAAACCGTTGCCACACCTTCAATCGCCCTTT
>DPAW01000346.1 GCA_003517285.1 Verrucomicrobiales bacterium | reverse complement strand
CCTCCATTTCGCCCAAAGAGGGCGAAAATCCATGAAAAGAACGCATCATTGCAACGAATTGCGGCTGGAACACGCGGGCCAAGAGGTCACGCTTTCGGGCTGGGTTCACTCGCGCCGGGATTTGGGCGGGGTGATTTTTATCGATGTGCGCGACCGCGAAGGCCGCACGCAGCTGGTTTTTGATCCGCAGGAAACGGACGTCGCGCTGGTGGAAGCCGCGGGTAAATTGCACAGTGAAAGTGTAATCACGGTATCCGGCAAGGTGCGCCAGCGCCCGGATGAGACGGAGAATTCCAAGATTCCCACGGGCCAAGTGGAGGTCGTGGCGGCAGTGATGGACGTGAATAATCACGCCGAGGTGTTGCCGTTCCAGATTGATGATCCGGAAACTGCGGCCAAGGTGAATGAGGAGTTGCGCCTACAGTACCGCTACCTCGACCTGCGCCGACCGGAGATCATGCGCAACATGCAATTGCGCAGTCGGGTGGCAACCGCCACCCGGGTGTTCATGGAGGAAGAGGGCTTTCTGGAGGTGGAGACACCGACACTGTTTAAGTCTACCCCTGAAGGCGCACGGGAATTTCTCGTGCCCAGTCGGGTGTCGCCTGGTGAATTTTACGCGCTGCCGCAATCGCCGCAGCAGTTCAAACAAATCCTCATGTGTTCGGGTGTGGATAAATATTTCCAACTCGCTCGTTGTTATCGTGATGAAGATTTGCGCGCGGATCGTCAGCCCGAATTCACGCAGGTGGATATCGAGATGTCGTTCATTGATCGGGAAGACATTTACGCGTTGATCGAGGGCTTGCTTAAGCGCGTCTGGAAAGTGGCGCTCGACTATGATGTCTCCACACCATTCCCGCGCATTCCGTATCAGGAAGTGATGAACCGTTGGGGAATTGATAAGCCCGATACGCGTTTCGGAATGGAGATCGTGGATCTCACGGAAGATTTCGGCAGCAGCGAGTTCAAGGTGTTCAGTAGCGTCATTGGCAATGGTGGCGTGATCAAGGCGCTCAATGCCAAAGGCTATGCCTGTGTGACGCAGGGACAGATGGAGGCCATGACCGAAACCGCTAGGAGTTTTGGTGCCAAGGGTTTGGCCTACATCAAGGTGGAGAACGGCGAATGGAAATCGCCGATCGTGAAGTTTTTCAGTGAAGCCGAAAAGGCGGCCTTGCAGGAGAAGCTGGAAATCGAAGAGGGCGACCTCATTCTCTTTGCTGCTGATGAATGGCTGAACGCCTGTGAAATCCTTGGCAAAATTCGTCTGTATGCGGCGGGGAAACTGGTGGCGCTCGGCAAACTGGAGATCCCGACGGATCAATTCAACTTCCTGTGGGTGGTCGACTTCCCGTTGCTCGCCTTTGATAAGGAGATGAATCGTTGGTACTCGAGCCACCATCCGTTCACCTCGCCGGTGGCGGAGGATGTGCCGAATCTGACCGATGATCCGAAATCGGTGCGTGGTCAACATTACGACATCGTGGTCAACGGCGTGGAGCTGGGCGGCGGATCCATTCGTATTCACCAGCCAGACGTGCAGAAGAAGGTCTTCGAGGATGTCCTGCAACTTTCGCCGGAAATCACGCAGGCACGTTTTGGGTACATGCTTGAGGCGTTCAAATTTGGTTGTCCACCGCACGGCGGCATCGCTCTTGGGTTTGATCGTTTAATTGCGCTGTTATGTGGGGCGGACAGTATTCGCGACGTGGTGGCCTTCCCGAAAACAGCGAAGGGCTCCTGTTTAATGACTGAAAGCCCGGCAGCAGTGGAGCCGCGTCAACTGCGCGATCTGCATATTGATGTGAAAGTGGCCAAAAAGGCGGAATGAAGTTCTGGGATAAAATGACGAAAAAGCAGTCTGAAGAAGATGCCGCACCGGAAATGACCGCGCTTGAAAAGCGTCTGGCCGAAAAGGCGGCACAGGAGTCGGATGAGGGCGCGGATGAAAACGCCGGTCCGGAAACGTTGACCGAGGCTCAGGAAGCCATTGCGGAATTGAACGAACGCATCGTCCGCTTGACGGCGGATTTTGATAACTTCCGTAAACGCGCCCAACGCGAAAAAGATGAGGCCCGTCAATTTGCTAATCAAGGCTTGCTGGAAAAACTGCTGCCGGTTCTGGACAATTTTGAAATGGCCCTGACGGCTGTGAAAGATGCCGACCCTTCCGTGCGCGATGGGGTGCAGATGATTCTTGATCAACTACTGGGTGTACTCAAGGAATCCGGAGTGGAACCGGTCGATGCCATGGGGCAACCGTTTGATCCGAATCTTCATGAGGCGCTCTCGCAGGAGGAAACCACGGAAGTCGAGGAAGGCACAGTGGTCCAACAGGTTCAGCGTGGATACAAATTGAATGATCGCTTGGTGCGGCCGGCCCGCGTGGTGGTGGCCAAGGCGCCCGGAGCGGCGGAAGAAGCTCCGACTGAAGACTGATGGCCAAGCGCGATTATTACGAGGTGCTCGGCGTTTCCAAGGGGGCGTCAGCGGATGAAATTAAGAAGGCTTATCGTAAGAAGGCCGTGCAGTTTCATCCGGACAAAAATCCCGACGACAAATCTGCCGAGGATAAATTCAAGGAAGTCGGCGAAGCCTACGAAGTCCTGAGTGATGACCAAAAGCGGGCGGCCTATGACCAAATGGGGCATGCCGCGTTTGAAGGCGGTGGCGGCGGACGGGGTGGTTTTCATGGCGGCGCGGTCGATCCTTTTGATTTGTTTAACCAGGTCTTCGGCGGTGGCGGTGGCGGCGGTGGTGGTATTTTTGATCAGTTCTTTGGCGGTGGGCAAAGTCCTGATCCCAGTGGTGAGCAGCGCGGTTCTGATCTGCGTTACGACATGGAGATCAAATTCGAGGAAGCCGTGCTCGGTTGTGAAAAGAGGGTTTCGATTACCAAATTGGATGTCTGCGCCACATGCGATGGTTCCGGCGCAAAAAAAGGGTCCGGACGGAAAACCTGTGCTATCTGTGGTGGGCGTGGCCA
>DPAW01000105.1 GCA_003517285.1 Verrucomicrobiales bacterium | reverse complement strand
TTCATCCTGTTCGCCAGCAGCACGGCGTTTCAGTCGGAAAACGTCACCAAGGAATTGGCACTCGCCTCCGAGGCGCGGAAACAAATCCTGCCGGTGTTCCTCGAGGACTCACCGATCCCGGCCGCGATGAAATATCAGCTCGCCGGCATCCAGCACCTGATTCATCAAAAAAGCCAGGAGCAGCAGACGATCGACAACATCCTGCGGACGCTCAGTAACCTTGAGATTGACTCCACCGAGGCGCCACCACCCGCGCCGACCATCTCGCACGCGCCACAGCGAACCAAGCCGGCTTCCAAGGCACCGTTGGCAATCGCAGCAGCCGTGGCGTTGCTGGCTGTGCTGGCGTTTTTCTTCATGAAGGTAGACCCGCAGCCGGGGCCGGAGGAACCGCCGACAACAGCCAGGGCCTACAAATCCACCACCGACCTCTGCATCGTCACGGTGAGCACCTCGGGAACGGGGCAGGAAGTGTCCGAGGGCAATCGTGAATTGCGGGAGGAACTCGACGCCAAGCTGGCAAGGTTCAAGGATTACAAGGTGGAAAAAGGAAAGGCGGTTTCGCCGGATGCCACCACGCAGGAACTGCTCGCTGTAGCCAGAGAACTTGACACTGAATTCATACTCCAATCGACGATCAACAGCGAAAAAAAACGGATCACCACCAAGCTGCTAAACGTCGGGGACGGCCGAAATTTCTGGTCGAAAACCATCCGTGAAAATGACGTCGAGGGCGAAGGCGATTTCATCGACGAAGCCACCGGCCTGATCGCTGCCCTCATCGCCGGCCACGACGGAGCCATCCACCGCGACATCCTGGCAAAGGCCCTCGTGAAAAAAGAGGAAGACCTCACCCCGATGGAACTGCTTCAGCTGGGGAAGGCTGTTTGGGAGGAGCAGATCGAAGACGTCACCGCGACTGGTACTCGGTACTTGGAAAAGTGCATTGAGTTGAACCCGGATATCTCGACGGCCCACGCGATTTTGAGTGAGGTGTACTTGGAGGATATTCGACAGGATTACAATCGAATCCCGGATGCCAAGGCCGAGGCCAAGGCATCTATAAAGCGGGCTATTGAACTTAATCCAAGCAACGCGATTGCACTAATCGAACAGATTTGGATTTCCTGGTATGAAAAGGATTTCACTCAAACCAAACTGCAGATTGAAGCGGCAATGAAAGCCAATCCCTATGAGCCACTTGTGTTGGTGTCGGCGGGTTCGTTTTTGGCATCGACAGGGGAAGATTTGGAGATGGGTAAAGAGTACTTGGATCGGGCGTTGAGGTACAACGAAACCCCCCAAGGCTGGTACTATTACGGGTATGTTAATTATTATCTATCAAGCAATGAGCCTGACAAGGCGTTGGAGTTCGCATTGAAACAGGGGACTAAAAACCAGGAACATCTATCCCGGGCTGTGGCTCTCTACTGGATAAACGGCGAGAAGGATACGGCACAGCTTTATTACAGCCAATTAAAGGAGAAATATCCTAAATTTACTTTGGAAACGATGCAGAGACAGCATGATGTGTGGAGCACGGGTGAAGTGAGTAGGGTGTTGTTACGAAAGGCATTCAAGGAAGTGATTGATGCATCCGGGAACAAGGCGGCGGTGACTGTTCCTGACGATGTGAAAAAGCCGGCTGCCGCTCCAACTTACAAGTCCACCACGGATCTGTGTTTGGTGACGATGTATGAGTCCGAGTCCACCAAGGAAGTGTCCGAGGGCAACCGTGAGTTACGAGGGGAACTCGATGCTAAACTGGCAAGGTTCAAGGATTACAAGGTCGAGCAGGGTAAGGCGATTTCGCCGGACGCCACCACACAGGAACTGCTCGCAACCGCGAAGGCGCTAGACACGGAATACATCCTGCAAGCCACCATCAATAGCGATAAAAACAGGATCACGGCAAAGCTGCTAAACGTCGAGGACGAACAAAATTTTTGGTCGAAGACTGTTCGCGAGGGCGACATGGTCGGCGAAGGGGATTTCATAGATGAGGCCACTGGGTTTATCGCTGCTCACGTTGCCGGCCACGACGGCGCCATCCATCGAGACATCCTCAAAAAGGCGTTGGTCAAAAAAGAGGAAGACCTCACCCCGATGGAGTTGCTTCAATTGGGTAAGTCACTTTGGGAAGATTCAACTAGTGAAAATACGATAAAGGCGATTGAATATCTCAATCGTTGCATCAAGTTGAACCCGGAAATTTCCACAGCATACGGAATTCTAAGTGAAGTGTATCTTGAGGATATTCGGGGATTTTATAACAAATATCCGGACGCCATGACCAAAGCCAAAGACATGGCTGCCCGTGGCGTGGAACTTGAACCGAGTAATGCGATTGCCTTGATCGAGCAGATTTGGATTTCGTGGTATGAGAACGATTTTGCTGCAGTAGAAGTCCAGATGGAAGCGGCGCTCAAAGCCAATCCCTATGAAGCGTTGGTTCAAGCATCAGTTGGGAGTTTTTACGCATCCACTGGCGTGGATTATGAAAAAGGAAAAAAACATCTCGACTTGGCGATTAAATACAACGACACACCTCAAGGTTGGTATTATGTTGGCTATATATTCTACTATATGTCCAAGGGTGATTATGATAGTGCCTTGGAATACGGGCTAAAATCGTCTTACAACTCTCAATTCGTTCTACCATTGGTTACATCATTGTTCTGGCTAGTTGAGAATGAAGAATCAGCGTTGAGTTATTATCAGAGAATTAAAAAAGATATTCCCAATTATTCTACCGAAGAATTGGATCGGTTTTTGGGTGTTTTTCATTACGCACCAGAATCCAGAAAACGTATTCTCGAGGCCTTCATCGAGGTGGAAACCGCGGCGAAAGCCTCGGAGTGAGATCGGTTTGTTTAGTCGCTTGTGTTGGAGGGACGAGCTTGCGAGTCCGAAAAAACACAGGGTAGGGACGCTGTCCCCAGCCGTCCTTGGGCGGGCAGTCGGATTCGCAATTCAAATCGAGACACGGATTTCACTGATTTTCACAGATTCAGTTTGCGCTTGGCCAAGCGGTTCTTTCGGGGACAGGAATGTCCCCGCTCCTTTGGCCAAGCGCAGCAGAAACCACGATGGGAAGGTAGGATACGAAATTTTTTCGTCGGGATGAATTCCAGAAATACCCTCTCCCT
>DPAW01000222.1:1619-4321 GCA_003517285.1 Verrucomicrobiales bacterium | reverse complement strand
CCCGCCATCAGCACGGCACTGGCGTTTTTCGACAGCTACCGCACCGAGCAATTGCCTGCCAATCTACTGCAGGCGCAGCGGGATTATTTCGGTGCGCACACCTATGAGCGGATCGATAAACCGCGCGGTGAATTCTTCCATACCAACTGGACCGGCCGGGGTGGCGACGTGTCTTCCTCAACCTACAACGCCTAACCATGAGCGATCCCGCACAGGTGTTACGCAACTTTGCGCCAACCAAGGAATTCTTCGTCGGTATTGATTCGGATGGCTGCGTGTTTGATTCCATGGAGATCAAACATCAGGAATGTTTTGCCCCGATGTTCATCAAGCACTACGCGCTGCAGGCGGCCAGCAAATACGCCCGCGAAGTGTGGACCTTTGTGAACCTCTACTCCAAAACGCGCGGCTGCAACCGTTTCCACGCCGTTATTCGCGCGCTTGATTTACTGCGAACCCGCAAGGAAGTGCAGGCGCGCGGCGTGGAGGTGCCCAGTTTCCCGGCCCTGTTCGAATGGGTGGAACGCGAAACCAAACTCGGCAATGCCACGCTGGATGCTGAAGTGGCCGGCGGCAATGAAGCTCTCGTCCCGATCAAAATCTGGAGCGATGCGGTAAATGTCACCGTAAAGGACATCGTGCACGGCGTGCCGCCCTTTCCGTTCGTGCGCGAAACTCTGACTCAAGCCAATGCGCAGGCTGACTGCATGGTGATTTCACAAACGCCAGTGGACGCCCTTGAACGCGAGTGGACCGAAAATGAAATCCGCCAATTTGTGCAGATTATTGCCGGCCAGGAAATGGGAACCAAAACCGAGCATCTCGCCTTCGCCGCCAAAGAAAAATACGCAGGCGACAAGGTCCTAATGATCGGCGACGCTCCCGGCGACCACAAGGCCGCCGCTGCCAATGAAGCTCTGTTCTTCCCCATCAATCCCGGTAATGAGGAAGCCAGTTGGGAACGCCTCCACAACGAGGCCTTGGAGAAGTTTTTCGCAGGCTCTTTTGCGGGTGAATACCAACAACAGTTGCTGGATGAATTTGAGGGCTATCTGCCCGAAAATCCAAGCTGGGTTTAATCCTCCTCCGCCGGAGCTTCCTCGCTGGGCTCCCGATCACTGAGTTTTGTCAAACGCGCCTGCTCCACCTGCAGTCGGAACGTTTGTTCCACGCGCAATTCGTATCGGCCCAGCTCCAGCATATCGCCAACCTTGGGAAAGGATCCCAGTCGTTTAGTGATTAGGCCGCTCACGGTGGTCACGCCTTTCTCATCACAATCTTCGCCGGTCAACTCCGCCAGTTCATGCAATGGCATGGTGCCTTGAATGGACCAGGTGACCTCATCCAGCTTCTCGAACATCGGCTGTTCGTGATCAAACTCGTCCTGAATCTGACCAACCAGTTCCTCCAAAATATTTTCCAGTGTCACCATTCCCACCGTGTCGCCATACTCATTAACCACCAGGGCGAAGTGCAGTTTGCGCTCGAGGAAAATCTGCATCAACCCTTCCAGACGCGCAGTTTCCGGGGCGTAAACCAAGTCGCGGGAAAACGGCTCCAGTTCCGTGGCCGTTTTTGCCGTGCGCCGTTGTGCATACAAATCCTTGATGTGCACCACGCCCACCGTTTCATCGATATTGCCTCCTGAGCACAATGGAAACCGCGAGTGCCGAGTACGCTCGGCCAGTTCGAGGCAATCCTCAATACTGGATTCGGTATTTAACCCCTCAATCTCGCGGCGAGGCCGCATCACATCCCGCGCAATCCGGTCCTTGAGATCAAACGCATTCAACACCAGATCCCTGCGAAACTGATCCTTATCCGAGCCATCGCCGGCCGCCCCGATCATCATTCGTAATTCCTCCTCGGAATGCGTATGCCCATGCTCATCCGCATCACCCAGCCCCACCTTTTTCAACAGCCACAACGCCCAGTTATTCAGTAGCCAAATGAATGGGTACATCGTCCAGTAAAACCACCGGAGCGGATAGGCTATCCATAATGAGGTCTGCAGGGAGCGCTGAATAGCTACCCATTTAGGCGCCATCTCGCCCACCACAATGTGCAGGATTGTGATGACACCAAAGCCGACTCCGTAGGAAATGGTGTGCCGCCAATGCTCATCCGCCAATAGCATTCCACCATCTATATTCAGATTATAAACCGGCTCCAACAGTTTATCGAAAATCGGATGCCCTACAAAACCCAAGGCCAAACTGGCAATGGTGATGCCCAGCTGGCAGGCACTCAGATAGGCATCGAGGTTGGCTAATAAATGCCGGGCCATTTTTGCGCGCCGATGCCCTTTGGACGCCATCGGCTGCAGCTGGGTATCGCGTACCTTTACTAGCGCGAATTCCGCCGCCACAAAGAATCCGTTCAGTAACACAAGGAACGCAACCGCCAAGCAAAGGCCCAATATCTCCATTATCTCACCGACAGCCATCAGACTTTCACCTCTCCAAATACCACCTTAAGAATATCCGGCAGGCTCACCATACCCAGTTCACGGCGGCGTTTGTCCAAAATGATAACCACTCGCTGGCCGGAACGTTGCATCACTTGCAGAAGCGATTGTAACCGGATGTCTTCGTCCTGATACAAAGTGGATTCTAAGAAATCCCCCACCGGCCGTTGCCAATCTGTTTCCGGCAGAAAAATCAGGCGGCGCAAATTTACCACCCCCGCAATGCGGCGGCGCC
>DPAW01000222.1:0-1301 GCA_003517285.1 Verrucomicrobiales bacterium | reverse complement strand
CGCGAGCCGCTTTCAGTCCACACCGGCAAACGCGTGTAGGGCTCCACGCTGTGATTCCTCACGAGGTCCGCCACGCGATCGTCCGATTTGATTTCCGGTAGCTCATCAAACGGCTTGGCCAATTCGCGCACAGGAATTTTTTGCAGATCCAGCACACGATCAATCATCACGCGCTCGTCATTACTCAGGCTCTGACCGCTTTCGGTCATCAATTGCCGCAACTCTTCGCGACTGCCAAACAGGTTACCCCGGCGTCTACCTCCCACCGGCGCAAACAACAACACCTCCGAAACACTCTTGAGTAACTCCACCAGCGGGCTGAGTAATAATTCAACCCAGTTGTAGATGCCGGATAATATCACACACAAACGGGTGGCGTATTTGCGGAAAACCATTTTAGGCAATAACTCGCAAACGGTGTAGAACAGCAAACAGCCAGCCAAAAACGCCAACCAAAAAACAGCCGCCGTTTGCGTTGGGCGCAGCAGCTCGTTGTAGCCCTTTACGTCGATCCAGCAGGCCAGTCCGTATAACCCCACCAACCCCAGAATAACGTTGGCCATGGTGTTGCCCACCAGAATCGTCCATAGTGTATCTTCGGGTTGATCCAAATGCTCCAGCAACCGGGCGGCACGCGCATTGCCTTCACGCGCCATACGCCGCAACCGTAGCCGGCTTAGCTCCACGAGTCCTGTCTCCAGGCCCGAAAGGAAAAATGAAAGGCCCGCGCATAATACGCCTAAACCCAACAAGCTCCATTCCAAAGAGGTCATCATTTACCTCCCTTCGTTTTGGCCAACACCTCGAGCACTCGCCGGTCGTCCGCGCGCGTTACTCGAAAGATCAACCCGCTAAATTCCACCTCGGTATCCACCGCCGGAATGGCGTCGAGCCGGGAAGTTATCAATCCGCCAATGGTATCCACACCCGGCGCGCGCTCAAGCGCGGGGTATTCGCGGCGGAAGTCCTCCAGCCACACGTTACCCGTCATCCGCCAGCGACCTTCTCCTTGTTCTTCAAGAACGAATTGGGACTCATCTCCCTCCCGACGCAGTCCGCCCACGATGTCCGCCAAAATATCCTCCAGCGTCACCAAGCCCGCCGTGGTGCCGAATTCATCGAGCACGATCGCCATGCTGTGTGTCTTGTTTTGAAAACTCTTGAGCAACTCTAGTAAATTCATTTCCTCGGGCACAAAGGAGGGAAAATCTATAACCTCCACCATGTCCACCTCTGGGTCCGCCAAAATTTTAGGCGTGTTCAAAATGCCCACGATACTATCAGGGCTTTCGCCGTACATC
>DPAW01000273.1 GCA_003517285.1 Verrucomicrobiales bacterium | reverse complement strand
TGGAATCCAGTGCTTTTCAGGAAGCCACTGTGGCAGCCATGGCAGTGGCCACGGCCCCAGGATGGCGGGCCGGTTTGAAGGATGAAGAAACCAAAGCGAGCGTGGCTGCCTTACAAAAATACCTGCGCGAAACCGCCCCGCCCAATGACTATGGCAGCGTGGTGTTGCTTTGGGCTTCCATGCGCATGAAAGGTTTATTGTCCGCCCAAAGGCGGTCTGAGTTGGTTGAGTTATTATGGCAACATCAACGTAAGGACGGTGGCTGGTCGCTTCGTACGTTTTCCGCACCTGAGAAATGGGGACGGGGTAATCGTGCTGCCAAACTACGGGCTGAACCGGAATTCAAAAACCCGCCCAGCGATGGTCACATGACCGGTTTGGCCGTTTTGGTGCTACGCGAAGCCGGCGTGCCGGCCAACGATCCTCGCCTGCAAAAAGGTATCCAATGGCTGCTCGCTAACCAACGCGAAAGCGGCCGCTGGTGGACCCGTTCATTGAACACCGACAAAGCCCACTACATCACCTACAGTGGCACGGCCTATCCGCTGTTGGCGTTGATGAAGTGTGGGGTGCTGCTAAAAAAATCAGCTAAGGTGGAGCGCTAATTACTGGCGATGGTGCACGCGATTTTCGTCCAGAGCAATATCGGCTCCTTCGTCTCATTTACGAAAGTATTCACCTATGACTTGGTGGAGTTCGAAATTGGAACCTAAATTCGAAACGGAAAAGACAATCGTGGTCGAAGGCTTTAGGAATTGGTTTCCCTTAAATTTTTTTATTCGCGGGATTTCACACTGGTGTGGTCTGTGCTAGCCTAGCTTTATGCTGATCGGAGAAACGGTTAACGAGGCACTGAACGAACAAATTGGCTATGAGTTTTCTGCCTCTCTGCAATATGTGGCGATTGCTGCGTATTTCGAAACGGAGGGCCTTACGGAATTGGCGGATCTATTTCACCAGCAATCTACTGAGGAACGGGACCATGCGATGCGGTTTGTAAAATATGTGACCGATGCAGGTGGTTCCCTGAAAATTCCAGCAATCCCTGCTCCGCGCGCAGAGTTTACCGATGCTTGTGATGCCATCGCATTATCACTGGAATCAGAGCAGCGTGTTACTCAGCAGATTAATAGCTTGGTGAATCTTGCGATTTCTGAGGGCGATCATATTACTCAGAATATGCTGAACTGGTTTGTGGCCGAGCAGCTGGAGGAGGTTTCAAGCATGGAAACACTGCTCACGGTGGCCAAGCGTGCGGGGGATAATCTCCTTTACGTGGAGGAATATGTGGCCCGCCATAAGCAATCCTTGCTGGGTAAGAGCGGCGGCGGGGGAGCGAATTAGCTTGAGCGAACGCCCGCTCTGCTGAAGATGGGCCCGTGGGAATTTCCGCCCGCCAATTCGAGGAGATGCAGCAGCGTGTGCAGGGCCGTGGACCGGCCAGCGCACCGGAAAGGAACGCCGAAACGCCTTCTCACACAATTCTTTTGGGAGTTGATCCCTCATTGCGCGGCACCGGTTTTGGCGTGGTGAAACTGGGCGGCGAGGTGCCAGTCACGCTGGATCAAGGTACTATTAAGTGCCCCGCCAAATGGAGCCGCAGCGAATGTCTGGTTGCCATTACCCGCACCTTGCGAGAGGTGATCGGCCGGCATAAGCCAACGGTGTGCGCGATTGAAGGATTGTTTTATGCGCAAAATGTGAAGACCGCGCTGATCATGGGCGAGGCCCGCGGCGCGGCCATGGCGGCGGTGGCCGAAGGAGGGATGGAGATTTTTGAGATCGCCCCGCGCAAGGTGAAGCAATCGATTGTCGGTTACGGCAACGCCCAGAAACTGGCCGTGGCCAAGATGGTGCAGCGGATGCTCGCGCTGGAGGAGCTGCCGGCACCGGATGCTGCGGACGCGCTGGCTCTGGCACTGACTTATGCGCATCTGAATAAACGTTTTGCCATCGACCCCGCTCAAAAAATATAACGCCCGCTAATGATTGCTTTTCTCCGAGGTCAACTCGCCGAAGCCCTGCCCACGCAGGTGGTCATTGATGTGAACGGTGTGGGCTATGAGGTGCTCATCCCGCTGTCGTCCTTTGACCAACTCCCCGCGCCCGGCGGCGAGGTGACCTTGCTTACGCATTTGGCCATTCGCGATGATGCGCATGTGCTGTATGGATTCAGCACCGAGACGGAGCGCGATTTGTTTCGTCAACTGATCCGCCACGTCAGCGGCATAGGGCCCAAAATTGCTCTCAATGTATTGAGTGGTACAACGCCTGCTTCCTTCCGTGCTGCGGTGACTAATGGCGATGTGAAGGCGCTCTCTGGAATAAACGGTGTGGGTAAAAAGACCGCTGAACGCATTGTGGTGGAGTTGAAGGATAAGCTGGGTGATGAGATGGTCCTAGAGCCCGGTTCTCAACCAGCGATGGGTTCGGAGGATCAAAAGACTGCTGACGCGATTGCCGCGCTGGAAGCTTTGGGAAGCAAACCCAGAGATGCGCAGGAAGCCATCCGGGCTGCGATCGCCATGCTGGGTCCGGACAAGCCGGTGGACGAATTGGTACGGGCGGCTTTGCAGAAAGGCAAATGAGTCAGCCCTCTTCAACCTCTGGGATGGTTGTCCCACAGTCGCTCCGTTGGCACGGTGAACTGGCTGCGGTGATGGGATACACCTTCCTGCGCATGCTATCGGCTACCTTGCTCATGCGTTGGGAGGATCCGGAGGA
>DPAW01000130.1 GCA_003517285.1 Verrucomicrobiales bacterium | reverse complement strand
CCCGCTCAAGCGCATCAAGACTCCGGAGAATTTTCTGCCGATGTATCCTTACAAGGATCAGATCGGCAACCAACACCGTTTGCGCGATGAAAACCTGGCGCCTATGCCGCGTACCGAGCACGCCGTAAAAGTCCATCGGCAGGAGTACTACGCGATCATTGAGCACATGGATGCGCAGATCGGTCGGGTGCTCGATACGCTGGAGAAAAGTGGGCAGGCCGATAATACCTACATTTTCTTTAGCGCCGACCACGGCCTCGCCGTCGGCCGCCATGGTTTGTTTGGGAAACAGAATATGTACGAACACAGCACGCGCGTGCCGTTCATTGCCGTAGGTCCCGGTATTCGCCAAGGCGTGAAGATTGAGGCCCCGATTTATTTACAGGATGTGCATCCCACCACGCTCGAATTGGCCGGCGCCAAGCCAGCTGACAAGGTGGAATTCAAAAGCCTAATGCCACTCCTCACAGGCAAGGCCGACGGGTCTGCCTACGATGCTATTCACGGTGCTTACCTTGGCCTGCAGCGCAGCGTGACCATGGATGACTGGAAACTGATTGTGTATCCGCAGATAAAAAAAGCTCGATTGTATAACATCGGCAACGATCCGTTTGAGAAAAACGATCTCGCCCACGAAGCCAAACAAAGCGCTCGTATTAAAAAACTCTTCTCCCGTTTGCTTGCTCAGCAAAAACAGATGGGCGATACACTCGACCTAGGGGCGATCTTCCCGAAATTGTGAGTGCGGGCGGTTCAATTGAACCGCGCTTTAGCATAATCACACCGGACATGGCCGCCATTTCCACTCGATTACCTAAATTGAAACGGTTGGGCTAACCTTCAAACATCACCGTCTCCACCGCCTACTGTGGCGCCAACAGCAGCAAATTTAACAATCCCGACGGTTACATCCTAGAAATCACCTTCAAACCTAGTAACTTCTTGGAACAGAACGGTACAATTTGGGGGTATTTTAGACATTAACAGGTTTAATTTAGGTTCTTATTATTTAGGAGTTTTCGACTGGATTGGCATTTTTCATGCTCTGTTTAGCATAGAAAAAAGGTTGTTTTCGCCATGAATGTTCAAAAAACACCCGTTAAGAACCAATATAACGAGACATCAACGAATTTCGATTTGATGGAAATTCAAGAACCGGTTCGTTGGATGGGACCTTTTTTGAACTATTCCGGATTTGCTGGTGAAATGTTGAATTTCCTAATTCCCCTGTTAGGTCGAGCAAACGTGGGGGCAACTCAATTAAATCCGGCATATTATTCTAAGAATTATCATCGTGAAATGCCTTGTGATTTACGATGCGAGGTTGATCAATTATTAGCACGCTATGATGAATTGAGTGGCGGAATTTCCATTACCCATGGTTCTGGGGATATCGTTTTAGGGATGCCGGATGACTCTGAATTCCGAGTCTTACGGACAATGTTCGAAACCGATCGTATCGCGCCTTTGTGGGTTGAGCTAATCAAAAGTGTGGATGAAGTGTGGGTGCCATCCAAATTTAATGTCGAAACGTTTCACCGTAGCGGTGTCCCACTGGAGAAACTTAAGGTCGTGCCTGGTGCGGTAGATCCAGTTATGTTTGATCCAAACAGGACGGAACCTCTGAAGTTGCCTAATCCCGCCTCGTATAATTTTCTTTCTATTTTTGAATGGCAGGAAAGAAAAGCTTGGGATGTGCTCTTGGGGGCCTACTTGCGGGAGTTTACGATCGACGATGATGTCTGCCTCTGGCTTCGGTGCAGCGAAGCGGCGCATATTGTATCTAGGCTGGGAAATGAAGCGGCCAGTCCTAAGGAGCAGGTCAAAGCCTTTGCCAGAGAGCAGGGACTTTCCATTTCGCGATTGCCGCGGATTGAAGTGTTGTCTGATCCCTTGCCGTTAACGTCTATGCCATCGTTGTATCGAGCCATGGATTGCCTGGTTGGTATTTCGCGGGGTGAAGGCTGGGGGCGTCCCCAACATGAAGCCATGTTGATGGAATTGCCGGTGATCGCAAGCAACTGGAGTGGTAATACTGAATTCATGAGTCAAACCAATTCCTTGTTGGTCGATTGTGAAATCATTCCGGTACAGCAAGTTGAAAATGAGATGGCGTTTATGGCGAGTCATTATTGGGCGCAACCATCAGAGGAACAAACGCGCGAATACATGCGTGGGCTGTTTAATGATCCCAGCCAAGGCCGGCAACTGGGGCAGGTTTCTCGGAGGGAAATGCAGGAGCATTTTAACCCGGAGTCTGTATCCCACATCGTTATGGAGCGATTACACAATGCTCAGGACCGGGTGAGGACGCGGCGGATGATTCCAGGTTGGAGTCAGCCCTCCGTGCCGCGAGTTCGGTGGGAAGGGAGCTTTTTAGATTACGGAAGTTTATCGCACGTAAACCGAAACTTGGTGGAAGCGCTACAATCAAAACACAGTGAAGATTTTGAATGGAGCCTGAATCAATCGGCGATCCAAGGGGCCATCAACACGCCAGATACTTTGCGTGATTGGGAATCCAGAATGAGTGCTGACATAGAATCGATAAATACAGATGTTACAGTTCGACATGGATGGCCACCCAGTTGGATACGTCCCGTTACCGGAGGCAAGTTTGTGACGATTCAACCTTGGGAGTTTGGGTTTCTTCCGGAGTCATGGGTTAAAGGGTTAGAGCAAGTGGATGAAGCTTGGGTGCCCTCATCGTATGTTAAATCGGCGTATGAGGCGTCCGGAGTTCCAGCCGACAAGGTTGTGGTGATTCCAAATGGAATTGATGAAACTAAATTTTATCCGGAGGCTCCGCCGTTACCGCTGAAAACGAACAAGCGATTCAAGTTTCTTTTCGTAGGAGGAACAATTGGTCGTAAGGGGGCGGATGTGTTGCTGAATGCCTTCGCTCAAACATTTAGTGAGGAAGATGATTTGTGTTTGGTGATCAAAGATTTTGGGGGTAAATCATTCTACAATGGGCAGACCATGAAGCAGACCATTCAAGAATTACAGAGTCGCCCCAACGCTCCTGAAATTCTCTATTTGGACGATGAATTGAGTTCTGAGGAAATGATCGGATTGTATACGGCTTGTGATTGCCTAGTGCATCCTTATCGAGGCGAAGGATTTGGGTTGCCTGTGCTAGAAGCCATGGCGTGCGGCTTGCCGGTGATTTGCACTGGAGGAGGGGCGACTGATGATTTTGCAACGGATGCATTTGCTTACCGTTTAAAGTCCGAGGCATTTGAGTTTGGCGATCAAGTGAATGGGGAGCCTTTAGTTCACCAAGGGTGGCTTCTTGAGCCTTCATTTTCAGATTTGAAAAAACGACTTCGGTGGGTGTTCGGGCATCAGGATGAAGCCCGAAGGATGGGGCTTAAGGCTTCCGGACATGCGCATGAATGCTGGAGCTGGAAGGCAGCTGCTAAAAAAGTTGAAATACGACTTAAGTATCTTGCAGAACAGGCACGCAGAGAAAGGCTGGAGAAAAAACAATCTATTGAGCCGGAGAAGAACCGCCAAGCGATTTCGGTTCAAGCATTGGTAGCAGCAATTGGAATTTATGAGCAGGATGAATCGCCAATCAAGTACGTTATTAACGCTGTCGATTGGTCGCTTTATTTGCAACCAGATGATCCGCAGGCACTTCAATATCATGCGTGGTTAAATGTGCAGGCCGAAAGGTGGGAGGCCGCTCGCGCATCGTTCGATCGATTGTTCGAGCTGGGGCAACCACAGTTGGAGGATCTTTTGCCGGCGGCTATGTGTGAGTACAAGGCGGGTAACTCGCCGCGCGCTATCGAACACTGGCGACGGGTTTTGGTATTGGATCCGGACAATGAGCCGGCGCGAAATAATCTCTTATCCTTAGGCGAACCTGTCGCTGAGCCGTCACGTTTTCTAGAAAAAATCCAACGGGCTGCGGCCGTGTTTTAAGGCAGTTTACCCTGTGCCTTATCAGGATGGCTGGGTAAAGTCTGGCGATGAAATGGTTGCTCCTAATGGCTGCTTTCGCAGCCTTTGTGTCGGCAGATGATAAGTTGAACCGAAATGTGATCCTCCGGGGCAGTTATGCAAACTCGCAGTTGCAGTTTGATAAGCTAAAGACCGGGCGGGTGGCGTTTATGGGTGGCTCCATCACGCAGATGAACGGGTATCGGCCGATGGTGGCAAGGTGGCTCCAGAAACGGTTTCCGGGAACGAAGTTTGATTTCATTAACGCCGGCATTTCCTCGACCTGTTCCACGACGGGGGCGTTTCGGGTGCGTTCCGAAGTGTTGGCCAAAGGAAAGATTGATTTATTCTTCATCGAATTTGCGGTGAACGATGATCAGGACGCTGGACATGCGTCGCGCGAATGTGTGCGAGGGATGGAAGGGATCATCCGCCAGGCGCGCAAGGCGCAGCCAAATATGGACATTGTGGTGACGCATTTTGTGAATCCCGGAATGCTGGAGCAATTGCGCGAGGGCAAGATGCCACTCTCGATGGCGGCGCATGAAAAGGTGCTCAAGGCGTACAATGTGTCTACCATTTTCCTCGCCCGCGAAGTGGCAGATCGCATTGATGCGGGTAAACTGACTTGGGTAGTCTTTGGCGGGACACATCCCAAGCCGGCGGGAAATGCAATCGCTGCCGACATGATTGGGCATCTGCTGGATCGCGCGTGGAGCAAGCCGGTCGCGTCCAAGCCGGTACCGCATGCGTTACCGTGGAAACCAGTGGATGAAGGCTGTTATCAGCGCGGA
>DPAW01000378.1 GCA_003517285.1 Verrucomicrobiales bacterium | reverse complement strand
GCCGAAGGACATGGCGTCGCAAGTCGTACTTAGATTCTTCGTGGCTCGGGTTATTATTTGAAGTACACTCACTGCGTGTGATTAAAGCCGCTCACAGCCCAAAGGTAAATCATGCAACTTTTGGGATTGATCTCTGCGCCTGTGGTAGTAGGGGGGGCGAGGGCAATGAGTCGCTGAAAGATTAACTGAATGTACTGTAGTTCCTCGTATTTACTGCCGCCTAAACTTGAAGGCCAATGGTTTAGCAAGGAAAATTTGGTTTAATTTGCGAATAATTACTGAACTTTTTACTTCCCCAATATGACAGGATTGTAACACTCAGACCCGTTAACGATTCCTTTCCAAATTTAAGGCACACAAGAGCATGACCACTCCTTCCATGACCGAGCACGATGTTGCTGCGGTAGAACAACTAAAAGAGGCGCGCGCCAAGATTCGCGCAGAATTATCCAAGGTCATCATCGGTCAGAACGATGTGGTGGACCAGACCCTTATTTCGATATTTACCAAAAGCCACTCGCTGTTGATCGGCGTGCCAGGCTTAGCAAAGACGTTGTTGGTGTCGTCGTTGGCGGAGACCTTGAAGCTGGACTTCAAGCGAATCCAGTTTACTCCCGACCTGATGCCGAGTGACATTACCGGTACGGAGGTGATTTATCAGGACCAAGCCACCAACCAGCGTGAGTTTAAATTCCTGAAAGGGCCGATCTTCTCCAACATTGTTTTGGCGGATGAGATTAACCGGACGCCGCCCAAGACCCAGGCGGCTATGCTCGAGGCGATGCAAGAGCGCAAGATTTCGGTGGGCGGGACGGATTATCTGTTGCCGGAGCCGTTCTTCGTGCTAGCCACGCAAAACCCGATTGAGCAGGAGGGGACGTATCCCCTTCCGGAGGCGCAGTTGGATCGGTTCATGTTCATGATCAAGGTAGACTACCCGCAGGCCGATGAGGAGTTGGACATCATGAAGATGGCCACCGGTGAAGGGCAGGGCCAGCCGGAAGCGGTACTCAATGGCGAACAGATCGTGGAGCTGCAACGGATTGTGCGGAAGATGCCGGTGAGCGATCACGTGTTTGAATATGCTCGTCAACTGGTGCGAGTGACGCGGGTGACCACGGATGAGGCGTTGCCGATGTGTAAGAAGTGGCTTTCCTGGGGCGCGGGTCCGCGCGCGGGCTTGAATCTTATCATGGCCGCCAAGGCACATGCCATGCTGGAGGGCCAGGTCCATGTGGGGACGGAGAACGTGGCCGCCATGGCCGCACCGGTGCTGCGACACCGCATCATTCCTAACTTTTCGGCCACCAGCGAAGGCCTGACCTCGGACAACATCATTGAGCGTATTGTTGAAGAGGTTCCTCAAAAGGAAAAACTAAACAGCTAGGGCGAACCCGGAAACTTACCGGTCACCCGAGATGGACGCGCAACAAGCTGAACTTCTGGATTCGGAAGCCATTTCCAGGGCGGAAGCCCTGGGGCTTTACGCCCGTTATGTGGTGGAGGGCTACATGTCCGGTGAGCACAAGTCGCCTTACCGCGGGTTTGCGGTGGAGTTTGCTCAGCACCGCGAATACACCCACGGCGATGATACGCGTCACGTGGACTGGAAGGTGGAGGCCCGGACCGACCGCTTGTTCGTCAAACAGTACGAACAGGAAACCAACTATGTGGCGAACATCCTGCTCGATGGCAGTGAATCGATGATGTACGCCTCCGGCGAGCATTCGAAGCTGCAGTATGGCAAGATGTTAGCAGCGGTGCTCTCCTATATTATTCTTCATCAACGCGACGCCGTGGCGCTGGGCATCTTTGACGAGGATATGAAGGATTACGCGCCGCGTTCGGACAGCAAGGCGTCGTTGCATGACATCATGGCACGTTTGGCGGCGTTTGATGGCACTCAAGAAACGGATATTGCCGCCACCTTGCATAACATGGCGGTGCAAACGCCTCGCAAGGGGATCTTCATTCTGGTCAGTGATTTCTTTGATGAAGAAGAAGCGGTGCTGGAGAGTATTCAGCACCTGCGCTTCATCGGCCATGAAGTAATTGTGTTCCACACGCTTGATCCGTATGAGCTGGAGTTTCCCTTCAATGGTCTGGTGGAATTTAACGGGCTGGAAAATGTGCCAAAGATTTTGACTCGCCCGGCGGAGATTCGGCAGACCTATCAGCGTGAGTTCGATGCCTTCCAAGCCCGCATCAAGGACGGCTGCGAAAAGAACGGCGTGCATTATGTGTTGGTCGACACCAGCAAACCGCTGGCGCAGATCATGAGTAATTACCTCAGCTTCCGCATGCGGACTTCGAAAGGGAAGCAGCACTAATGTCCTTTCTGAACACCATCATGTTGGCCGGCCTGACGGCAGTGGCAGTGCCGATCATCATTCACCTGCTCAACCGCCGGAAATTCAAGACGGTGACGTGGGCGGCGATGAAGTTTGTGAAGCTGAGCGTCGACCAAAACCAGCGCCGCATGCGCATCGAAGATTTGATCCTGTTGTTGATCCGTTGCGCGTTGGTGGCCCTGCTGGCGTTGGCGCTGGCTCGGCCGGCTCTGAAGGATTCCTCCACCGATGTCTTGGGGCAGGCCAAGGTCACCGGCATCGTGATTTTGGATAATTCTTACAGTATGGATCTCCGACTGAAGGCCGGGGAAAGCGGCGATAGCGGCGGAGGTGCCACCTTTGAACAAGCACGCAAGGCCGCCAAGGCCACGGTGGATGCCCTGCCATCTGGCTCGGCCGTCGGCGTGTTATTGGCTTCTGATATTGTGCGAGGCGTTATTGATGAGCCGACCTACGATTTGAATCAGGCTTATGCGGAGCTGGATCGGGCGCAGGTCAGCCATCATGCCACGGATTTGTTTCCGGCAGTGGAATCGGCAGTCAATATCCTCAAAGAACGCGCGGATCTGCGGAAGGAAATTTACATCGTGACCGACGGTCAAGCCTCGGGGTGGCAGCAGAACGCGGACATCCAAAAGCTGATCGAGGATAATAAGGGCGATATTGATGTGTACGTGCTGCGGGTGGGCGAAGATACCGTGCCGGGCAACATGGCGATTACCAAGCTGGATGTATCTTCTGGGCTGACGCCGGTGAAGCATCCGCTGCGCATTGAGGTGGAGGTGGCTAACCGCGGAAAGAACGAGTGGCAGGATGTGACGGTAAATTTGTATGTGGACGAGCGACCCGATCCTGTTGATCAGGTTAACATTCCCGCGGTGAAAGCCGGAGAGACCGTGCCAGTTCCGTTGTTTGCCCGGCTGGAGAAGGAGGGCTACCACTCCATTCGCGCCAGCTTCAATGACCCGGAACGATACGACTCATTGCCGGCTGATAACCAAAACCGCCTAGTGGTAAATGCAGTGAGCGATGTGCGGGTGTTGGTGGTGGATGGCGATGGGGCGGCCAGTGATCCGCGTGACAATGAAAGTTTCTTCCTCGGTGTGGCCTTGTCGCCGGTGGATGACCATTACGTGCAGGTGGATATCAGTTCGCCGGAGCTCCTGTCACAGGCGATTTTATCCAAGTACACCACGGTCGTGTTTGCGAATGTGGAACGCTTTACTGAAGACAACATCAAGGCGATGCGTGATTATCTTCTGAACGGTGGCGGTCTGATTTTCTACCCGGGTGATCAGGTGGAGGTGGATCATTACAATGAGGAGCTCTTTAAGAAACATGGGATCCTCCCGTCGCCGTGGGGAGTGCCGGTGGGCGATTCAAGCCAGGATGAAGAGTACCAGGAATTTCAAAAACGCGGATACGAACATCCGGTGACTGCGCCGTGGGAGAATCCGGAATTTGGTTCAATCGGTTCGGCACGAACCTTTCGTTGGTTGCCGTTGAGTGATGAAGCCGAACAGCCAGAGGTGGAAGAAGCCGGGTTGCCGCGCGTGGTGTTGCGTTATGAATCCCGCCCGGACGAAGGTGAGGAAGAGGGTGAATTAGGCGGGCCCGCGATTATGGAACGCGATTGGGGCACCGGACGGGTTTTTCAGTTCAGTTCCACCGCGGATATTGACTGGTCGGATTTGGCCAT
>DPAW01000057.1:3225-3441 GCA_003517285.1 Verrucomicrobiales bacterium | reverse complement strand
CGTGCCGCCGCGCTTGGTGGCATCATGTACCACGGTGAATTGCTTATTCGCATCATCGTAGCTGTTGCCGCGCTTACATGTGCGCATAGTATCGTAACCGGCCCGGTTAAAAACAGCTGCCAGCGTGTTCCGGACCAAATCCGGTGGAACCAATTTCGGGTTGAGCGCATTCGGATTGGCCGGCGGCTTGCGGAAAGGCCGATCCGGAATGTGCCA
>DPAW01000057.1:2087-2848 GCA_003517285.1 Verrucomicrobiales bacterium | reverse complement strand
GCCCCCATTTGGTATGCGCCATCAATCACCATACCCTCAGCCGCCAGTTTTTCGATGACCGGCGCATCCAACTGGCTTCTTTGATTATAAAACTTGAAATCAAACGGCGACTGATCGTCAACAATGATGTAGAGGATGTTAGGCCGCTTCAGTGTTTGATCGGCCCCGACCGGGACCGTCAGGCCCAATGCGGCAATGAAGAGGAGTGTGAGTTTTTTCATGGGTAATTATTGAGGCAACCGCGCGCGCAATTGCTTGAGCAATGCCGCGGCTTGTTCAGGTTGAGTCTCGGCCAAATTCTTAGTTTCACCGGCCGATGTGGTGTGATCGTACAATTCCAGCTCGCCGCCGCGATGGGCGATGAGCCGATGGGTATCCGTGCGAATAGTCTGCGCGCTGCTGCGATAAGCAAACGCCGCATGACCCTTCCTAGAAGGATCAGCAAGAATGGGCATCAGCGATTTTCCATTTAGACCGGAGGGTGGCTTAAGGCCAGTTAGTTCGCAGATGGTCGGAAAAATATCCAGTGTCTCAACCACCGCCTGTGTCGGGTCACCAACGGCGGCCATGCCCGGAGCGGAGATGATGAGCGGAGAATGGAGGGATTCCTCGAAGAGCGCGTGTTTGCCCCAAATGGCGTGTTCGCCCAAATGCCAGCCGTGATCGCCCCAAAGCACGATGATGGTGTTGTCGCGCAGTTTGAGTGCATCGAGTCGGTCGAGCAACCGGCCCACCAACGCATCGGCGTAAGTAACACATCC
>DPAW01000057.1:0-1689 GCA_003517285.1 Verrucomicrobiales bacterium | reverse complement strand
CCCGAGCCGTGCCAGGTGGTCTTTCCCTCGGGTCGGGTCGGATGCGGCGTGGCGGGAAGCGTGGCGTTGACGTACGGCTTCATGTATTTGGCCGGCGTACCAAAAGGTAGGTGCGGGCGGATGATGCCCACGGCGAGAAAGAACGGTTTATCGGCCTTGGCCAGCGTATCCATTTGCTTCAGGGCCTCGTCGGTAATCAGCCCGTCGGGATACACAGAGTCCGGTCCGTCGAAGGCCTGATACACGTCCATATCCTTCGCGTTCTTGCGAATCTCACCATTGGCCAGTCCGTGCATCGCGCCGCGCGGATGTTGCCAAGGACCGGCTGGCAGCAAGTGGCGTGTCCAAGCACCAGGCATTTCCGGTTTGTCATCCTCATTCCAATCTCGCCCGCCGCGACCGCCGGGATGATGCGAGACTTTCCCAACCGACACCGTCGTGTAGCCATGCTTGCGAAACCATCCTGGAAAACTCGTGTCTTTAATCTTGGCGAAGTTTTGAAAAAGCGCCCCATTGTTCGCGGGCCCATAACGCCCTGTGAGCAAGGTGTACCGCGAGGCACCGCAAGTCGGCGCTTGTACATAGTGCCGTTGAAACGCCCGCCCGCGCGCCGCCAGCGCATCGATATTCGGCGAGTGAATGTAATCCACCCCGAAACATTTCAACTCCGGCCGCAGGTCATCCACACAAATAAGTAAAACATTCGGCCGTTGCTTAATGGACTTGGCCAGCAACAGCAACGGACTCATTACCAACAGAAAGAATAGGAGTCTACGCATCGTGTGTGCGGATGGTGGCAGATGCGGGGGATGATTTCAAACGCGGAGAATTAATCCACATCCGCCGGCGTAAGACGCGGGATTTCCTTGGCATCGGGGTGCTGATCTTTGCGGCCATGAACGTAGAGGGCAGTCCATTCCGCGAGCCGGCGGCCGAGGATTTTGCAGGATTCCTGGATCTCCGGCTCGCGCGGGGCCTTGCAAGCGACTGCGCCGTAATGGCCGGTCATCTTTTTGCCGGCGTACTCGGTGACGCCAAAAACGAGAAAGCCAAAATTCATGAGCACCGTATGGACGGATTGGCAGGCCAGTTCCATGCCGCCGCCCCACCCGCCGGCACTGGAAAAGGCACAGGCGATCTTGCCGTCGACCTTCATCCAAGACCCAATCATTTCCTCATCCCAAAAGCGTTTCATCTTCCACGAAAGCACGCCCATGTTCGTGGGGCTACCCACGGCGAGGCCATCGCACCATTCGACATCCGCGGCGGAAGCATCCTCCACACCGCGCACGCGCACCTCCGTATCCGGCACCAGCGCAGCGCCTTCCCCGACAAGTTCGGCCATTTGCTGCACGTTGCCGGTGGCGGAATCGAAGAGGACGAGGATTTTGTTCATTTCAATTTCGCCGGATCCAGCACAGCGTGCTTGATGGTCTTGCGTTGCCAAGTGTAGGTGACATGCACCTTACCGTCGCGGGCTTGGATAACGGCGGGGTAGGAATATTCGCCGGGAGCACGCTCGAGGGTGAGAACAGGCTTCCAGCTTTTGCCGTCAGTGGAAACGGCGACATTGAGCATGGTGCGGTTGGCGGGAAAGATGGTGCCGCGTGCGGTGTGGTTGTAGACAATGAGTTGTCGGCCATCCGCGAGGGTGACAGCATCGGTGCCGGCGTTGGGATTGGGCAACGG
>DPAW01000206.1:1139-3583 GCA_003517285.1 Verrucomicrobiales bacterium | reverse complement strand
AATTGAATTCACTGATCGCCAGCCGAAGACGTTGTGGAACGCGCTTGCTCCGCGTGAATATCCTTTTGAATCCAATGTCGACCCTGGGGTGCCGCATCCTCGCTGGTCACAAGCCAGCGAACGACTCATTGGGCCCAATCCCGTTCGCATTAAGACGATCAAGTTCAACGGCTATCCGCAAGTCGCCGGCCTCTACAAATAATTCATGCCGCTCCCGATTCTTTCCGTAGCCCAAGTGCGCGACTGGGAGAAGCGCACTTGGGATGCAGGGATTACCGTAGAGTCCGTGATCGAACAGGCCGGACAAGCAGTCGGCCGACTGGCTACTCAAGTCACGCAAAGTGCGGATTCCATACTACTGCTAATAGGTAAAGGGAATAACGGTAGCGACGTGCGAGTTGCCGCTCGGCATTTGGGAGACCGGGAAGTTGCCGTGTTAGAGGTTGCAGACCCGGTTGAAGATTTGGGCGCCCTGAAACATCATCTCGGAGAGAACCCTGTGCTCGTTGTGGATGGCCTATTCGGGATTGGGCTGAATCGGGATTTGGATAAGCACTGGCAGCAATTCATCCAATGCATCAATGAATCGGATGCACCTGTACTGTCGGTCGATTGTCCCTCTGGATTGGATGCTGACAATGGTCAGGTCCGAGGAGCAGTCATTGAGGCTGCTATCACACTGTGCCTTGGATGCTTTAAGCCGGGGCTGTTGGCGAACTCAGCGGCTCATTGTGTGGGGCGTTTGCACATTGCTTCGCGCATTGGCTTGAAAGATCCAGCGCCCGAGGCGGATTCGTATTGGGTTACAGAGCAAGACATGCGCGGTTTAAGTCCCCAACGGGATCCGGTTTCTCACAAAGGTGTTCACGGCCATGTAGGAATCATTGGAGGTTCTACGGGCTATCATGGTGCACCGATTCTTGCAGGGTATGCCGGCCTTAGGGCTCAGCCGGGCTTGGTTAGTATTTTTACGTCGGCTTACCAACCCGTTTCCGCTCAGTGCCAGAGCATTATGGTGCACCCATGGGACCGAAACTGCGTGGAGGCATTGAGTCGCACCACGGCGCTGGTGGCTGGGCCGGGCTTGGCTGGGGGTGATGTTGAAGATTCTTTACGTCAAACTGTTCTGAATCTTTGGAATGAATCCAGTAAACCGATGGTCGTGGATGCCTCTGCGTTGGATTGGTTGCCTAAGGGGGCGCCGGATAGTGAGGCCTTTCGTTTGCTGACACCACATCCGGGTGAAGCTGCTCGGTTGCTTGGTTGTTCTCCGGAGAAGGTGGAATCCGGCCGAGTGCGCGCAGCTCGTACTTTGGCCGAACAATTTGGGGCGACGGTTTTACTGAAAGGGAGGCACTCGGTTCTGGCACAGTCAACTGGCCCGGCTTTGGTAAATTCCACGGGTAATGCAGGCTTAGCACAAGGCGGAAGCGGTGACGTTCTGGCAGGGTTCGTTGGCGGTCTGCTTGCGCAACCCGTTTTCCATGGTAGAGAGATCCAGGCTGCAATGTACGCAACCTGGAAGCACGGCTGGGCGGCGGATCAACTGGCGTCAGGTAGCGAATACTGGGGAATGGATGACTTGATTAATACACTCGGCAAACGGGAATTTCATTGAAGAATCGGCAATCCTGTGCCAAAAGTCACATGCTTTGGGGAGGCGTTTTCTCATTTTGGCGATCGGCCTGTGCCATGCTTGTGGAGCATGGGCTGCTTTTCAAGTATCTCTGCTAAATTCCCCGCAACCAATCATGGTAAACCGAGTGGCGTCGGTAAATGAAGGTGGTTTGGTTTTTAGCCGAGTCTTAGGGAAATCAGATTTCAAACGCTACCACTGGGGAGAGTTTACCCTAAAGGGCACGCAAACTCTTATTGCTGAGTTGCCGAGGCAATTGGTTTTTCGCCAAAAGAGCAGGGCGGATCAAAGCCGGTTCATGGATGCTCTGCGCAACCAAATGCTCAAGCTCATGCCCCCGCCTGCGGTGGAGCAAGTGGTGCCCCCACCGGTAATCGCCCTCCAGCCACCGCGCAAACCGATTGCTAAACCACTCTCCCCACCAGAGCCTGCGCCTGTTTTGCCTTTGCCTTCACCTCCAGTGTTGGCAAAGCCTGAAATGGAACCTCGAGTAGTTCCACCTCTAAATGTGAACGCCAAGCCTGCGGTTGTTGCAGAAGGCTCATTTAAACCTGCTGCCTCTCAGCAAAAGCCGCCAAGGAGAGCGCAACTGAAAAATCAGAGCATAAAGCCGTTTAATCTGATTCCCGGTCCAAATATATTGCCGCCTGACACTGAATCCGCCACGGAGGGTAAGGCTGCCTTGTGGTTTATTTCGTTTATTATAATGAGCCTCAGCGCTTGGGCTGGGCGCGAAGTGGCCGTTTTCCGGAATCGACCAGTAAGATTGGTGTGCCTGCTTTCCGCCTTATGCCCTGTGATTGTTCCT
>DPAW01000206.1:0-740 GCA_003517285.1 Verrucomicrobiales bacterium | reverse complement strand
GGCTCCAGATATGGCGAATATCGAAGATGCTACTCACATAACAGAACTCGATACGCGTATGGAACCTGAAGTCGAGCCTTCGGCTCAAGTGCATGAATGTTATCGTGCCAGCGAAACTCGATTCAGCGGCAAGTTTTTCGCCGATTATTTGGCGCGATTTTATAAGGAGCCGCCCGAGGACGGGCGCGCTTTGGTTTTAACAACCGAAGAAGGTGCGTATCCCGTTCATCACATCAGCGATCTTTCGCCGGAGAGCATGACCATTGTCTACCCCTCACAAGAGGGCCTAGCTGAAGCCTCCATTCCTTATCGTCACCTGCAGGAAGTGCGGGTTCAGACAACCCAAATTTTATGAGCAATAAAATACGAGCCATCCTGCTGTTCGGAGCGCCCGGTTCGGGCAAGGGTACGCAGGGCCGCATTCTCGAGCAAATTCCAAACTGGTATTACTTTGCCAGCGGTGATGCGTTCCGTACTTTACGACCAGAGGATCCCCTTGGGAAAACTTTCCTCGAATATTCCAGCCGCGGCGAACTGGTGCCCGATGAATTTACGGTGACGCTTTGGCAAAAGAAGATCGAAAGTGCTATCGTGAAAGGAACATTTCAGCCGGGTCATGACATCCTGTTGCTCGATGGCATCCCCCGCAACGAACATCAGGTCGAGATGATGCGCGAACACATTGATGTGCTGGCTATGTTGCATCTCACGAGCAAGGATAAGCAACAGATGATCGAGCG
>DPAW01000179.1:5901-6045 GCA_003517285.1 Verrucomicrobiales bacterium | reverse complement strand
CTGTTGTAAATCTCGAACCGTGGTGCGGAAAATGCGAACCCCCAATATGATCGCTCCAATCATTGCGCTAAAATCACCCACCCGCGATTCGGCACCCAAAATCCAATCGGCTAGGAAGCCGTTGATGATAAACACGATGCCGGC
>DPAW01000179.1:0-5512 GCA_003517285.1 Verrucomicrobiales bacterium | reverse complement strand
CTGAATCGGTCTGCATGGCCTAGTTTCCTCCCTTCTCTTCCTCCACCTCCGGCGGTGGCTGATTAATCAGCAGGCGCAGCTTGGCCGGATTTAATTTGCCGCCCTTGGAAACGAGGTAAATTTTAATGTCTTCATTTTCCGCAATCCGCTCCATGGCCTCGTAATACATCTGCTCCATGTACCGACGACGCGTTTGCTGCGTGGGATATTTCTCGATGATATCCGTGAACCGCTGCGCCAATGAGCCAACCGAGGCGGATAGCGCCTGCGCCTGATTATTGGCCTGATTGCGAATCGTGGCGATTTCACCGGCCTCGGTGTTGATGGCATCCCGGATGTTCTTGGCTTCCCCGGCCGCCGCACTACGCGCTTCGCGGGCCTGGGATTCCGCACTGGAAAAAGCGTTATAGGCATTGCGCGTGAGGAATGGCAGCTCGACATCATCGCCTCCCACCGTCACCCGCACGACTTCCACGCCAAGATCGTATTGATCAACCAGATCATTCGCCCGTTGCTGAACGGAAGAGGCGAACACGGTGGGATTATTTTGAATCTCCCTCAGATCTTTTTGCGAAGCAGCGTAGGTCACACTGTTGTCCAACACCAATTGCAACACCGCCACTGCGTCTGCATACCCAAATGCAAACTGGCTGGGATCAGCCACCCGATAAATCATCTCCGCCTGCAAGTGGATGATTTTTCCGTCCTGTGTCAGAGCATATCCGTCCCGCGAAGCATCCACCGGCCGTTGATTTGGATTGTCCCCAATTTGCACCGCACCCATGGCTGCGTACCAAGCGCTATCGCTCTTCACCGGCTTCTCGCGGGCAATCTCCACTTTTTCATCAATGGGATACGGCCACGCAAACCGAATACCGGCTTCGAAAACCTTATCGCGATCTTCGGTTTGCGCCTGACCAAAGCGCAATACTATGGCACCCTCGGTGTTTTCATCCACGGAAAAGGTGTTGGAAAAAACCAGATACACTGCCAACACAGCGATCACCAACTTCAGAATGGTGAAGCTGCTACGCAAAGCCTGCTCCATGGCTCGGGAGCCGGCCTCATTTCCAAGATCCACTTCCGGGGTGTCCTTGGGCTGAATGGGTTTTTCGCTCATAACAATTCCGAAAGACGCTGTTTATTCTTTTTCCTCAGCCCCATCGCCGGAATCAGGGTTCACCGCTGGCGTTTTCAAGCCGCGTAACAGGCCGAACGGCCCCATGGTGTCATCCAAAATCAATGTGGTTTGCTTCTTCACGGATTTCTCCAAGGCCTCCAACTGCATCAGGAATGCCGCCAATTCCGGGTCCTGTTCCAATGCCTTAAATTGCTGCAAGGCATCAGCCTGTGCCTTGGCCAACATGGCATCGGCTTCCAGCTGGGCTTTTTGCACGGCGTTTTCCTTGTCGCTTTGAGCTTTTTTACGGATCGCTTCAGCTTCCTGCTGAGCAAGATGCACCGTAGTGCCCGCGGCATTGGTCCATTGGGTTACCATCGCGTTGAGCACCACATCCAAGTTGCTTTGCGGAACGCCCACCTTACGAATTCCAACAAACTCAATGGCCACACCCAACTTCTCGGCCTTATCCTTAGCCGCCTTAAAGATGCTGGCTTCCAGCCCGTCAAAATCCACTTTGGCTGCTGCCGCGCCGTCATTCACAAAGCTGCCAAAGCCCATGGCCACCTGGTTCACCTGATTGTTCTTCTCGGTATCCACGATCTCCAGCAGCTGCTTTTCTGCATCGCGCAGTCGTGCCTTGGAGTCCGATCCCTTCGTGCCTTTCATAAACAGGCTTGGATCATCGATCTTCCACCCGAAATAAAACTGCATCATCACACTGGCGCTGCCCTCGTTTTCGCCGGCACTGGTCATCACCTGATCGTACCGCGTGGTTTTGACATGAACCCGCTTGTCGAATTTGTAGACGCTTTGAATGGGCCACGGCCATTTGGTGCGCAGGCCCGGTTTCTCAATGGGATCACTGTCCTTGCCCAGTGTGTTCACAAAGGCGATCTCATCCTGGCGCACCTGATAGGTGAACATATAAGAGCCAAAAATGAGCAGCAACAGCCCGAAGATGATAATGTTGACGGCTTTTTTCATGGTAGTAAATCGAGGGTTTATTTTTTAGGCGGCACTTTAATATCGGTCATGCCACGCCGGATGGCCTCGTGCAAATCGAGGTCCACTTCCAGTTCGTGATGTTCGGTGGCCACCACAAATTTGCGCGCGTTTTCCACGGCCCGTTCAAATGTGGTGAGATACGACCAAAGTGGATAAATTTTCGGTGCCTGACGAAATGGTTGTTCTGCTCCGCGCAACCGCCCTGCCCGCGCCTCGGCTTCCTTGACCCGCAGGGTCGAGGTGGTGTTGGCATGGTATTGCAGCACCTCAACTTCACGCGCTTTTTCCGCGACCAGTCTTTGACTCTCCTTAGTCGCGTTGTAAATCTCCAGCTGACCGTCCACTTGGGCGGACACCGGATTCTCAAATGCCGCGGCGACCGGCATGTTGTTTAAATTCGGCCCCTCCTGCCCGGGCTCCGGTTCGCCACGTTCCACGACGTTCTCGGGAGATTCCGCCGGCGGCCGCAAATCGGCCAAGCCCACGAATAAAATATCCACTCCCATGATCTCAGCCTGTTCCTGAATGTTGTCACGCAATTCGGCTTGAGCCTGTTCTCGGCCCTTGAGCATGAGGTTCTCGAAATCATGGGTCAGAAAATATTCGGTCACCTCCCGGTTGGCCACATTACGCAAAAGCTGCTCCGGGTTGGAATAAAGCATCCAACCATTCTCCAACCATTTTTTCCCGTCTTGTTCCGTGCTACGAATGCGATACTGCACAGGTACGCTGGCGACCATCAGGTTGGCCTCCACTTTGTCATCGCCGCTGCCTGTCAGGAAGAAGAGTTCCCCGGTCTTTTTCTTAGAATCATAATCCTTGCCGGTTGGCTCAAGCCATAAGCCCGGATGATCCGCAGGCCGCTCGTCTTCCCCCAGCGGCTCCAGCCCCACATAGAAGGTGTGTACTTGGTCCGGATAAAAGCGTTCCACTGAGGCAAACGGCCACGGAAGCTTTAAATGGATTCCTGGGTCGAGCAATTCCGATTGCTGACGGGCGCCATCCACCAGCTTACCCCGCACCGAAGGCTCGATCACCACGATGGTGGTGGAAAGCCACAGCAGAATGATCTGCAACCCCACGACCACTCCAAGTCGTTCCCGGAGAAATTGGTAACCCCATGTTTCGGAAACCTTAAATCCAAACTGGTAATCGAGAATTTGCCCAGCGGTAGTAAAGAGATTCTCCGGTTTGGCAATCAAGCCGATCAGGCGGCTTTGATAAAGCAGTCGGGATTCGCGCCCTGCCACGCGCGGCCGATAGATTTCGAAAATCATGCTCAGCAGATTCTCCACGGCCGCAATCCCCAGCAAAATTACCAACCCCGTACCCACATAGACATCCACCGCGGCATCCTTGAACGCGACCGCCACCACAGCCGCAAACAGGAAATTCAGATATGCGCCGAACAACACGTAGTCAGAGCCGGCCTGCAGGAAACGCTGTTTCTCCATGCGCGAGAGGTTGGAGGCAAATTGACCCCGCAGGAACAACACCAACCCCATCAGGGCCGCACCAAAGAGTGCGATGTATTTGCCTTCCACCATCCAGCTATCAAGCGTGTCATAGGCCACGTTCAAGCGGTTGGTGATAATGTAATAGATGCCAAAAATCTGAAGGGCCAGCATCACCAACGCCACCACGGGCATGCCCCATTTTTCAAACTGCTCACGTGACCGCTTGGCGGGCAGCACTTCCCCTTCTTCAAACAGGGCTTCGTTGGTAGCGCCCGCCTGAATCTCCTCCAGTTCGCGGGCTTCCTGTTGCTCCCGCTCACGCAGCGCCATGTGAATCAGGCTTACAAGGGCCACGACAAATCCAAGCACCATGAACGCTGCAATGCCGTAGCTGGTCACCGAATGGGTCACCACCGCCAGCACTACCGAGCCCACTGCGGCCAGCAGCGTGATGAGCAGATTCCAAAATCCTCCGCGCTTGTCTATATTATCCATTACCGTCTCCGCTTAATTCTCGATTCTCAAACATCCAAATGGCCAACGCCAAAGCCAGCACCACATAAAGCACCACATACAAACCCGCCGTGACCAGATATTGGCCCGGCACTTTGCCCTCGGTGTATTGGGTTTTAAACCGGCTCTCCCCCAACTCCTCCGCCTGTGGGCTCATGGAATCGGAGAGCCAGAAAAGCTGCCAGTTAGGCACCAAAACGTAAAGGAATTTTGCCCATACCGAGCCTTGCGTAATGCGCACATCACGGCTCGTGGAGGAATCCCATTTGGACAAACGCCCGTCTTCCAGCTCCACCCAAAACGCCAAATGCCCCGGCACCACTGGGGTTTTGATTTGATCTTCCAGACGGCGAAATTCCAGCAGCGTTTCCTGCTTTGTTTCATCCCGGTCCAACACCGGTTCCTGTTCGTTCACAGCCTCAATAATTTCCGGCAACAGGGCACGTTCTACCGATTCCCCGGGAAATTGTTCCGGTAACAGGCTTCGCCCAACTCGAATCATTTCTTCCTCCAACGGCAAATTCCAGCGCTCCTTCAATTCATAATCCACCAGCTGTTTCAACCGCGCATACTTAATTTCCACCTCCGAATTCTGCTCACTCCCCAAAACCAGCACCCCTGAGCCCTGGTCAAATTCACTCAGATCTGGATTGTTTCCCGTAACATCCACGCGCACCGTATATTCCTGGTCCGCCAAACGCGGCACTCCCCGCGGCTTCATCCGAAAGGCCACATAATCGCCCGCCACATTTCCCGGCGGATTCCAGATCATGTTCTCACCCGCCCTCAACAATCCACCGCCCTGAGAGGCATTGCCCAGCAAGTAATCGGACATTAACCCGAGAATAAATAATCCCAAACATATCATCATTGTCGGCATCCAGCTCAACCGCGTGGAGCACATCAACGCGATTGCAGCTAGCACCCACAAAGCAAACAATAATAGCAAAGCCAGTCGCATGAGCGACCAATCCACATCTTTAGCAAATCCTGCCTTTTCCTCCGAAGGAATAGGAACACCACTGGAATCAATCCCTGCTCCTTCGGTGAAAATCCAAATGTCAGAAAACTCAGCTGTAATATCTGCCCCTGAATCCACCAGCCACCAAGCCCGATCCTTATCCTGAAGACATACCGTAAAAAACCCCAACGTCATGGCAACAGCCAAAAGTCCCATTGCCCATGGGACAAAAGGTTTGTGTAGAAAATAGTTCAGCAAACCGGCCACTATAAATGCTAGCACAACGAAGATACCAAAAGTCACTACCCCCACAATATCCGGATTTCCATATGCATCGTAGGCTTGTCGACTGGCCAATAATAGAACGATCATGTTTAGATACGTACCAGCCGTAAGGCCTGCGACAATGCCGAGGTATTTGCCGATAATGAAATGCATCCGCCCAACCGGCTT
>DPAW01000170.1 GCA_003517285.1 Verrucomicrobiales bacterium | reverse complement strand
GCCGATGATCATGAAAACCATCCAACAATTTGTACTGCAGGTGGATTGGGGCACGCTGGATTATTTGCTGGTGGATCTGCCGCCGGGCACAGGCGACGCGCAGTTGTCCCTTTGCCAAACGGTGCCGCTCGATGGCGGCGTGGTGGTGACCACACCGCAAGAGGCGTCGCTCGGCGTGGTGCGCAAGGGCATCGCGATGTTTGAGCGCGTGAACGTGCCGTTGCTGGGCATCGTGGAAAACATGAGCTACTTCACCGCCCCGAGTGGTGAGCGCGTCGAGATTTTTGGCCACGGCGGGGGCGCGGCCGAAGCGCAAAATCAGGGCACAACCTTCCTGGGTGAGGTGCCGATCTTCACAGAAATCCGCGAAGGCGGCGATGCCGGTGTTCCTGTGGTAGTCAGCGCGCCCGAAAGTGCTCCGGCGGAGGCATTTGGGAGAGTGGCGGCAACTCTGCGCGAGGTGTTGGATTAGGATTATTCCCGCTATTCACCGGTTATTCACGGCTGTTTGCCGAAAAATCGGCCGTCAATTTGCGTTTTTTCGCCAATAATGTATTGTTTTCAATGAAGGGTTCGTGTACGCAACACGTCCTATTGGAACACGCTTATGGCGGATTCGGCGACATCCAGTGATTTGCTGAAGAATTCCACGCTTTACCGGGAGTTTCTGGCGGAGCGTGAGGAAATCATGCGGCATAAATGGCTGGAATCCGAAAAAGCCGGCGCAGATATTGGGTTTGAGGAAGCGCTCACGGACTGGATGGTGAACCACCGGTCACAGTGGCGCAAACGCCGCCAAGCCGAACGCGCCACGGCGTAATAATTTGAACGCCCTTTAATGCGGTCCTGCGAGGCCGCCAAGGTCGATGACACGAAACGGATCAACTCCGCGTTGGATTCGCGCGCAAGCGCGGCAGCGCGGCTTTTTTTGTGCCCGCCACCATGCCTGACGAACGCATTGTTCTAGAAGCTGCCGATCTCGGGCGCGCCTGGCGCCGAGTAGCGCATGAGATTGTGGAAGCCCACACCCATGGTTCTTCGCTGATGCTCGTGGGCATTCAGCGCGGCGGCGTTGCGCTCGCGCAACAACTCAGTAAAACTCTCGCTGGCCTGTGCGGTCATCCCGTGGCCATCGGCTCAGTGGAGCCCGGCCTGCACCGCGATGATCTTTCCCAGCGCGGCATGAGCGAGCTGCGCTCCACCGAACTGCCCGGCGATCTGGCTGGTCAAACGGTCGTACTGGTTGATGACGTACTCTCCACCGGCCGCACGGTGCGCGCCTCCATCGATGCCCTGCTCGGGTTCGGCCGACCCAAATGCATCCGCCTTGCCGCGTTGATTGATCGCGGCCATCGCGAGCTACCCATCCGGCCGGATTTCGTTGGCAAAAATTTACCCACCCACCCGGACGAACGCGTGGAAGTGCGCTGTGACGATCGCGGCGCGCCTGAGGCAGTCGTCCTCCAAACCCCATGAGCTGGCATCGCAAACATCTGCTGGATATCGAAAGCCTCACAGCCGAGGAACTAACCGCCGTACTCGACACCGCGCGCGAGTTTAAGGCCGTAGGCGAGCGCGACATCAAGAAGGTCCCCGCCCTACAGGGCAAGACGGTCGTGAACTTCTTTGTCGAACCCTCCACCCGCACGCGCGTGAGCTTCGAGCTCTCCGCCAAGCGTCTCAGTGCGGACATCATCAACTTCACCGCCGACGCGTCCTCCTTTCAAAAAGGGGAAAGCCTGAAAGACACCGCGCGCAATCTCGAGGCGTTGAATGCGGACATCATTGTCATCCGCCACAAGGCCGCTGGTGCGCCGCACTTCCTCGCGCGCTTTCTCAACGCCCACGTGGTGAACGCCGGTGACGGTGCTCACGAGCACCCCACTCAAGCCCTCCTCGATGTGTTCACCATTCGTGAAAAGAAAGGCACCATCGCCGGCCTCAACGTGACCATCCTTGGCGACATTCTTTACAGCCGCGTGGCCCGTTCCAACATCTGGGCCCTGCGCAAACTCGGCGCCAACGTCACCCTCTGCGGCCCCAGCACACTCGTGCCGCGGGTGTTTGAGGAAATGGGCTGTCGGGTGACCTATAATCTGGACGAAGCACTGGCCGACGCCGATGTGATCAATCTCCTCCGCATCCAACACGAGCGCCAACGCAAGACGATGTTTCCGAGCATCGGCGAGTACGCCCGGCTCTTCGGCCTGAACCGCAAACGTCTCACCCTCACCAAGCCTGAGGCCATGATCATGCACCCCGGCCCCATGAACCGCGGAGTGGAGATCGAAAGTGAAGTTGCCGATGGCGATCGGGCGGTTATTCTCGAACAGGTCACCAATGGTATTGCAGTACGCATGGCCGTATTGTATCTAGTGAACGGGGGGGATTAATTTTTGTATTATCTACTGTATCTCCCACTTAACTTGGATTAATCATTTTTTCTGGAAGCACCCAATCATCATACTGTTGGGGTGATAAAAGCCCGAGTTCTACGGCAGCTTCTTTAAGGGTAGTATTATCAATAAAAGCTTTTTTTGCTACTTTTGCTGCATTTTCATATCCAATATGTGGATTTAAAGCCGTTACCAACATCAATGATTGCGACATTAGTTCTTCTATCCTTTTATGATTTGCTTCGATTCCTGTCACACACCTCTCTGAAAAACTTTGGGACGCATCTCCTAAAAGTTGAATAGATCTTAATACATTAAACGCAATAACAGGCTTAAATACATTTAATTCAAAATGTCCATTACTCCCGGAAATTGTCACTGTAACATGATTGCCCATTACCTCCGCGGCAACCATAGTAATAGCCTCACATTGGGTAGGGTTCACCTTACCGGGCATAATCGATGAACCCGGCTCATTGGCGGGTAAACTAAGCTCTCCAATACCACTTCTTGGCCCTGATCCTAATAATCTGATATCATTAGCTACCTTCATTAAAGTAACTGCAACCACGTTTAGTGCCCCTGATATTGCAACCATGGCGTCATGTGCTGCTAGACCTGCAAATTTATTTGGCATCGTAACAAATGGCTTCCCAGTAATTTCAGCAACTTCCGCAGAAAAAATTTCTGCATACCCTTTTGGTGAATTGAGTCCTGTTCCTACTGCTGTGCCTCCTTGCGCAAGTTCCAAAAGGGCCGGCAGACTGTTTTCTACCCCATTTATCGCTGACTGAACTTGTGCTGCATACCCAGAGAATTCCTGGCCTAATGTAAGCGGGGTAGCGTCTTGTGTGTGCGTTCTTCCTATTTTAATTATTGAATCAAACTCTCGGGACTTATTTTCTAATTCTCCATACAGAACCTTTAATGAGGGGAGCAATCTATTTTCTACCTCTAGAACTGTTGCAATATGCATCGCGGTAGGAAATGTATCATTTGAGGATTGGCTTTTATTTACATGATCATTGGGGTGTA
>DPAW01000181.1:2265-4075 GCA_003517285.1 Verrucomicrobiales bacterium | reverse complement strand
GGTGAGGAAAATCTGCTCGGCTACGTCAACGATCCGTACGCCTCGGAAAACATCCTCATCCATGAATTTGCGCACGCTATTCATCTCATGGGCTTGTCCGAAACCGACCCCACTTTTGATGAGCGACTGGAAGCCGCTTACGCCGCTGCCGTGAAGGAGGGGTTATGGAAAGGCAAGTACGCCGGTCGCAATCACCACGAGTACTTTGCCGAAGGCGTGCAGTCGTGGTTTGATACCAATCGGGAAAATGATTTTGAACACAACCACGTCGATACCCGTGAGGAATTACAGCAGTACGATCCGCGATTGGCTAAGCTGGTGAAAGAAGTTTTTGGCAGTGGCCCATGGCGATATCGACATCCTCAACATCGCCAGCCGCACTCGGCCCATTTGGCTGGCTTTGACCGAGCCAAGGCGCCGGTATTTGGTTGGGCAAAAAAATCCGTGGCTTGGTACAACCGCTTTAAGGAAGGCCTCGAGACACTTGCACCCGGTAATGCAGTGGATATCGACCTCCAATCGCCCGAGGATCGCGTTTATCGTTCGCCGGCTTCCGCCGAGGAAACGTTTCTCTATATCTCCAACGCCAGCCAGCAGGCCATTCGGTTGGAGTGGATGGACGGTGCGGGCCGGGCGCTTCCGCGCGGCTCGGAGCTCCGACCCACTGACCACAGCGAGCAGCAGACCTATGCCGGCCACATTTGGCGGATCGTGGATGATGAGTCAGGCAAGTCATTGCATTACTTTGTGGCGCCAAAGGCTCCCGGGAAATTGATCTACAAGACGGCCCAATGATTCCGGTTCGTTCATGGCCTGTGTTGGGATTGCTGCTACTGATGCCGTTGCGGGCGGCGGATTTTCAGCGGGAGGTGCGGCCGATTTTGGCAAAGCATTGTTTCAAATGCCACGGGCCGGATGAAAACACGCGCAAGGCCAAGCTTCGTCTGGATGAACGGCCCGACGTAGAACAATTACAACAGGTTCTGGAGCGTATCGATCACGCCGAGCCCGAAGAATTAATGCCACCGATGACGGCCAAAAAGCCCCTGAGCTCAGCCCAGAAAAAAGTGTTACGCGATTGGGTAAATAGCGGGGCTGTTTACACGGAGCATTGGGCGTTCATCGCGCCGAAACGGTCGGCGCTACCCAAGGTGAAACAAGCGGGCTGGGTGCGGAACGATCTGGACCACTTCACGTCGGCGCGACTGGAAGAGTTGGGGCAAAAGCCGGCGGCTGAGGCGGATCGGTATCGGTTGATCCGGCGCGTATCACTGGATCTCATCGGTTTGCCGCCAACACCGGCGGAGGTAAAGGCGTTTGTGACCGATCAAAAGCCGGGGGCGTATGAACGGCTGGTGGATCGGTTGCTGGCTAATCCGCATTTTGGTGAGCGCTGGTCGCAGTCATGGCTGGATCTCGCGCGCTACGCAGACACCAACGGCTACGAAAAGGATCGCCCGCGCTCCATCTGGCCGTGGCGTGATTGGGTGATCGAGGCGATTAACCGCGACCTGCCATTTGATCAATTCACCATTGAACAACTCGCCGGCGACATGTTGCCTAACGCCACGCGCGCGCAACGGGTTGCCACTGGTTTTCATCGCAACACTATGGTCAATGAAGAAGGCGGCATTGATCCGCTAGAGTTTCGTTTTCATGCCATTGTGGATCGGGTAAATACGACGGCGACCACATGGCTAGGGCTTACGCTTGGTTGCGCTCAATGTCATACACATAAGTTTGATCCGGTGCCGCATCATTCTTACTTCGAGATGATGGCGTTTATGAACAATACCGCCGAACCTGAGTT
>DPAW01000181.1:1707-1867 GCA_003517285.1 Verrucomicrobiales bacterium | reverse complement strand
TGGATAAAAAGAAATTTGAGGCGTGGTTAAAGACTCACCAAGCCGAAGCGATCGACTGGAGATTCCTCCGCCCTACCCAAGCAAAAGCCACACGCAGTTGGCTGGAGATTGAGGAGGATGATTCTATTTTCGTACAGGGTGATGCCAGTAAGCACGATAC
>DPAW01000181.1:0-1335 GCA_003517285.1 Verrucomicrobiales bacterium | reverse complement strand
CTTGCCTGATGAGCGCCTGCCCAAGAACGGTCCCGGTCGCGCTTATTACGAAGGGCCTAAGGGCGATTTTTTCTTAAGTGAAATCAAGCTCTCCGCCAATGGCCAACCTGTGAAGTTGCAGGATGGTTCGCATAACTACGCCAAGCAGTGGATTGGGAAAGGTGATCCGGGCGCGATGGCGGCATTAGATGGCGATCTGCAAACTGGCTGGTCAGTCAGTGGGCGGGAAGGCAAGCCGAGTCAGGCCGTGTGGCAACTCACGAAGCCGCTCACGGCTAAGACTTTGAAAATCAGAATGGATTTTAGCCGGCACTATTCGGCAAGTCTTGGTCGGTTCCGGATTGCTGTCACCACCAGTGGTAAACTGGCTAAAGCAAAAGATGTATCAGCAGAAATTGAAATGCTACTGGCACAGCCAAATGAAGCACTTAACGATGATGATCAAGCCATGTTGCGATCGTGGTATTTGGATCATTCCAAAGACGTGGCTGCGGCACGCAAACCGATTGAGGCGATGCGCAGGAAGTTTCCTAAACCTTCGACCACACTGGTCATGCAGGAACGTCCGCAAGAGCACTTGCGCCCCACGCACCGGCATCATCGCGGTGAGTTTTTGTCTCCACGCGAAGTGGTGCGACCTGAGGTCTTGCCGTTTTTACCTCCGTTGGCCAAAGATCAAGCGCGCGATCGGCTGGGTCTAGCACGGTGGTTGGTGGATCCACGCAACCCTCTTACTGCGCGCGTCACCGTAAATCGTTATTGGGCCGAGCTATTCGGTGAAGGCATCGTACCCACGCTTGATGACTTTGGTTACACCGGTACTATGCCTTCGGATCCGGCTTTGCTCGATTGGTTGGCACTAGAATTTATCCGGCAAGGTTGGTCGCGAAAAAAACTCCTACGTCTGATTGTTACTAGTGCAACATATCGGCAGCAAACCAGTTCAAACTACCGTCTCTCCGCCGAGCAAATTCGTGATTCTTTACTCCAAGTAAGCGGCCTGCTTCACCCTAAGCTAGGTGGTCCCAGCGTGTTTCCGCCACAGACTAAGAGTATCGGCGAAGGTATTTGGGGTGGTGGCAGTTGGCGCACCAGTACGGGCCCTGATCGTTACCGGCGTAGTCTTTACACTCATCGTAAACGCTCCATGCCCTATGCGATGCATGATACGTTTGATGCCCCCAGCCACGAGGCCTGTATTGCCCGACGCGACCGATCAAACACACCGCTGCAGGCGTTGATGCTTTTGAACAACAATTCCATCCTTGAAAGCAGTCGCGCCCTAGGCAACTGGGCTGCACAACAGAAGGGCAACGAGGAAGCCGTCATTCACGC
>DPAW01000024.1 GCA_003517285.1 Verrucomicrobiales bacterium | reverse complement strand
ACATCCTCAATAACGATGGTCTCGCCGCGATAACAGCCATCATTCAGACCACGCGGATTCACGGGCTAGGCCATTACCGTCTCGGAAACTTCAGTGGTGGCACAGGATTCCTTCTCGTCACAACCGCAGCCGCCCGCGTCATTCGGATCAAACTCCGTCCAATCCGGGTCGAGCCCCAGATCGCGCAGCATTTGCAGATCCTTTTCCACCGGCTGATTTAGCGTGGTGAGATAGTTACCCACCATCAACGCACTAGCACCGGCCTGAAACACCATGCATTGCAGGTCGCGCAAATTCACCGTGCGCCCACCGGCGATCATGATTTCCTTGCGTGGTAGAATAAACCGGAAACAGGCGATTGTCTTAAGAATTTCCAACGGCGGCAGCGGTTCCTGTTTTTCCAGCGGCGTGCCTTCGATGGGGTTGAGAATGTTCACCGGCACCACGCTGGCGTCGATCTCGCGTAAGCTCATGGCGAGGTCGCAGCGGTCTTCGCGCGTCTCGCCCATACCGATTATGCCACCACTGCAAATCTTGATGCCTGCTTTTTTCAAGAAACCTATCGTACGCAGACGATCCTCAAACGTGTGCGTCGTGCAATGCTCGGGAAAAAACCGCTCCGAACTTTCGAGGTTATGGCCGTAACATTCAAGACCAGCTTCCTTCAGGCGATTGGCCACCTCTTGAGATTCAATCAAACCCAGTGACGCATCCGGACGAGTCTGCCCCTGATCCTTCATTTCGCGAATCCGATCGCACACTTCATCGAGCATCGGGCCTTCCTTCAAACCGCGCCAGGCCGCCACTAGGCCGACTGCCGTCACGCCATTACGATTGGCCTCCTCGCCCGCCTCGGCCACCGGCTCGGGATCCACAAAACTGTACCGCGGCGATCCAGTTTGGTACGCGGCCGATTGCGAACAGAACGAACAATTCTCCGAACAGGCACCGGCTTTGGCGTTGACGATGGAACACAGGTGAATCTTGTTCCCCTTAAAATGCTCACGAATGCGATTGCCCCACGACAGCAGCGTGTGGATATCCGCGCTATCCTCAAGCGCAAACAACTCCAGTGCTTCCTCGCGCGTAACCTGCCCGCCGCCCAGCACCCGCTGGCCCAGCTCCGCAATCCGCGCCGGTATTTCCGAAACATTCGCGTCAACCTTCGCTGCACTCATGGTTGACGACCTTATGGGCGAAGAGGGTCGCGGGCAAGCTTGAGTTGTTACTGTGCCGGCGAGGTGCCGGCAGCAAGATAGGGCCTCATCAATCAGAAGGCATTTGTAAATGTGGTGGAGGCTCAGAACTCAGAGGGTTTGCTTGGAAATCGTCCTGTTCAATCTGTCTTCGCCAGTGATCAATCAACTGGAAAACATCCGGCAGTACAAGGCCGTGATGGGAAAGCGGATATTTTTCGAGATACCCACGCGCCATGCCCATGAGCTTGTGGGCCGGCTGCAAGCGCGGGCCAGCCGCAGGCCATTTTGGGTTTTCGTGCATGGTCAGATGCACAAATCCGCCGGCCAACTGAATGAGCGCCTTATAAAAATCCGCATCTGGCTGCCCGCGCGTTTCCAGCCACAAATCCTCCAGCACATCATGCGCCTCGTAAAACTCGCCGGCATTGAAGCACTCAAAGTAGCCTAGATAACGCGGATCATGCGTCCCACCGGCCCAATGCGCCACGCGTTTTGAAACCCATCCACTCTTATGCGTCACGCCGACAGAATACTGTGAATATCCGGCTTTTGACATCCCAATGTCCCTTGCCCACAAATCGTCGATGGCAAAGACCGGATTAGGTCGGGGACTCGGAGCGCTGTTGGGCGGGCAAAAACCGCCTGAAACAGCAAAAGCTCCCGCGGATCCGCCGGCGGTGGCGGAAACCAGCCCGGCCAATGCCGTCCGGGAAGTCTCCATTGATTCGGTCCAGCCCTGCCCTTCCCAGCCGCGCAAGGATTTCGAACGCCAACCGTTGGAGGAACTGGCGGCATCCATTGAGGTTAACGGTATCCTGCAACCGCTAGTCGCCCGCACGACTGGGGAAGGCCAGCTTGAGTTAATCGCCGGCGAACGCCGCTGGCGCGCCGCCCAGATTGCCGGCTTGGAAACCGTGCCGGTCATTGTTCGGGAAGCCTCCGATTCGCAGGTACTAGAACTGGCCCTGGTGGAAAACCTGCAGCGAGAGGATCTCAATCCTGTGGAAGAAGCCCAAGGGTACGCGCTGTTGATGGAGGCGTTTGACCTCACTCAGGAGGCCGCTGCCCAGCGTGTCGGCAAAAGCCGTGCGGCCGTGGCAAATGCCGTGCGGCTGTTGAATCTTCCAGAGTCTTTGCAAACCCATTTGCGCCAAGGCCGCTTGAGCGTGGGCCACGCCAAGGTGATCCTTGGTTTGGAGGGGGCCCAACAACAAACATTGGTGGCCAATCGGGTAATCAAGGAATCCTTGAGTGTCCGGGAAACAGAAGAGTTAATCGACAAACTGCAAGGCGGATCCACCGGCAAAACCTCGACTCAGCGCAGCCCGCAAACCCGTGGGGTGCACGTGACTTCACTGGAAAACCGGCTCAAGGAAAAACTCGGCACCAAGGTCAGCCTCACCTATCGGGAGGGTAAAGGCGCGTTGACCATCAAATATTTTTCTGACGACGATTTGGAGCGCATTCTCAAAATCCTCGATGTGGAGACCTGATACATGGTCCTTCCGCTAACCTACTTCGGCAATCCCGTCCTCCGCCACAAAGGCGATCCTGTTTCCGAGATCACACCAGAGCTGGAGCAGTTCATCGAGGATATGTTCGA
>DPAW01000236.1 GCA_003517285.1 Verrucomicrobiales bacterium | reverse complement strand
TCTAATTGCTGGAATGTTGGAGTTTCTCGGGCAACCCACCTGCCATTGTGACGGGCTATCGCGCCGCAGTTTTCTGCGCGCGGGCGCGTTGGGCGTCGGCGGCTTCACGCTGGCGGATTTGCTTCGCGCGGAAGGCGGCCAGAGCGGCTCGACCAAGGCGGTGATTAACATCCATCTTGATGGCGGCCCACCAAAGATGGATATGATCGATCCCAAGCCGGAAGCGCCTGCGGAATTGCGGGGTGAATTCTCCGGTATCCGATCTAAGCTGCCCGGCGTGCATCTTACCGAGTTGATGCCCCGGATGGCGGCGGCGGCGGATCGCTTTGTATTTCTTCGCTCGCTCGTTGGCTCGGCTGGCCGCCATGATGGGTTTCAATGCCAGAGCGGGTATAACATTAAGGAACTTTCTGGAATCGGCGGACGTCCCGCACTTGGTTGCGTGGTGGACCGATTGCTAGGTTCCAGCGGCAATGCTCCTGCGTTTGTGGATCTCATGCAGGGCCGGCCATTGGCCCGCAACAGTGCGCGCCCCGGTTTTCTCGGCCCGGCATACAAGCCTTTCAGGCCGGATATTTCACATCTATTCAAGCGCGAGCTGGAAACGGGTATGCAGGGCGAGCTCGCGCGTTTGGGTCAAGATCATCAGGTGAACCTCAAGCTGATTGCCGGCCTGAACGCCGAGCGGCTGGATGACCGGGTGGGTTTGCTGCAGCAGTTCGACGGTATTCGGCGCACGTCCGATAAGAGTGGAATGATGCACGCGATGGATCGCTTCAACCAGCAGGCGGTGGGCATTCTTACGTCCGGCAAGTTTGCCGATGCGCTCGATCTTACAAAGGAAGATCCCAAGCTGCTCGGGCAATACACGCCGCGGCTGAAGCTGGGCGGCGAACAATTTTACACGGCTGAAGGGCCCACATCCGCGCGCAAGCTGCTGATGGCGCGGCGGCTGGTCGAGGCCGGCGTTCGCGTGGTGAGCGTGAGCATCAGCGACTTTGACACGCACTCCAAGAATTTCCCGCGCATGCGCAATCTCGTGCCGATCGTGGACCATGCGCTGGCTACGCTGGAAGCGGACCTGCGTTCGCGTGGCTTGCTCGACGAAGTGCTGGTCGTGGCGTGGGGCGAATTTGGCCGCACGCCCAAGGTGAACAGCAAGGGCGGGCGAGACCACTGGCCGCGCGTGTCCCCGGCTATTATGTTCGGCGGCGGCATTCGCACAGGTCAAGTGATCGGAGCCACGGATAAGATTGCCGGCGAATGCACCGAACGCCCGATTCATTATCAAGACGTCATTGCCACAATGTATCAGCACTTGGGATTAAACCCCAACGCCGTGACCGTGGAAGACACCACCGGCCGTCCGCAATACCTCTGCGATACCGGCCGTCCGATTTGGGAATTGGTGTAAGTTAAGGTCTCTTTTTGGCCGGCGACTAGATGTGATAGTCGCTGGCCTTTTTCTTTTCCTGCTTGTCCAGTACGCGCATATCGAGGCCATCGTAGATGACGAGGGAGTGCGGTTTCACGCTGTCCATGATAAACACGTTGCCGCCAATGGTGCTGTGTGTGCCGATGACAGTCTGGCCGCCGAGGATGGTGGCACCGGGATAAATGGTCACGTGATCTTCAATGGTCGGATGCCGTTTGGTGCCGGCGAGTTGTTGGCCGCCGGAAGTGGAACGCGCACCCAGCGTTACGCCGTGGTAAAGCTTCACGTGATTGCCAATCTCGCACGTTTCTCCGATCACCGTGCCCGTGCCGTGATCGATAAAAAAGTGATGACCGATCTGCGCTCCGGGATGCAGATCCATGCCGGTCCGTTCGTGAGCCCACTCGGTCATTATACGTGGCAGCAACGCTACGCCATCAGCATACAGCACATGCGCCATGCGTTGCACGGAAATGGCCTCCACGAAGGGATAGCTTACGATGATCTCCTCCTCGCTCTTGGCCGCCGGATCACCGTCAAACGCGGCATCTACATCCGTGGCGAGGATCTCCCTCACTTTGGGTAGTTGGCCGAGGAACTGCATGGATATCTCTTGAGCGGCGGCGCGGGGGTTGGCCTGAATAGTGTCGTTGGGCGGCGAATGCGCGAGGCATTTTACCAACTCATCCTCCAGCCGGCCGGCCACCGAATCCATCAGTAGAGCGGTTTCCATTTTGATTTCCGACGAGTGCGTGACCTTGTTATCAAAAAACCCGGGAAACAACAGCGCTAGTAGATCGGTGGTGAGGCCCACAATGCCGCTCTTGGAAGGCAGGTTTGTGCCGTCCAAGTGATTGATGCCGCCCACGCTGGCATAGGAGGCGATCAATTGATCCGTGAGCTCAGTGATCTTCACGTGGCGAGTAAACCGCAGGCACGGTGCGAAGGCAAGCGTGCCGCCGATAGTTCAGGCCTGTTGGTCGAGTACCCGTTTAACGGCAGCAACGGTATCGGTCGGTGTGATTTCCTTGAGGCACCGAAAATCAATGGGGCATTTGCGAAGGAAACACGGCGAACAATCGGCGATGGTCCGCAGAAGTTGATGGGGAGAATTTGGATCATCGGGAAGGCCGGGCCCGGTGAGGTCTGGACTAGTACTGCCGAAGGGCACGATCACTGGCGTGCCGGCGGCGGCGGCGACGTGCATGGGACCGGTGTCATTGGTGAGCACGGCATCGCAGGCGGCGAGGGCGGTAACCAACTCGGGGAGGGTGGTGCGGCCGGTGAGATTGGTGTGATGATCGCCCGGCAGGGCATCAGCAATTTCCGTGGCGATGTCCTGGTCTCCGGAGCCCCCAAGCAGGAGCATGTGGGCTCGGCGTTGCTCGATCAGTTGGGTAGCGGTCTCGATAAAATACTCGGTGGGCCAACGCTTGGCTGGGCCGTATTCGGCTCCGGCAATCAGGCCAATGTAAGGTCGCGGTTGTTTGGTCGCCGAAAATGCAGGAACGTCTCCTGTGCGTTTAAGTTGTGGCGCGAGCGGTTGAGTGCTGGCTCCCAGGTGTTGAGCCAGATGCAGGTATTGATGAATGTGATGGGCGGTAGCGGGAAAGGTTTGGGGCTGGAGATGATTGATGAGCCGGAACTCGATATCGATAGCCACCCGTTTATGCATGGGAATTGCTTCGGGCCGGGGTGCAATGGCGTGGGTGAGCAATGGGCTTCGCCAGTTTCCGGCATAACCGATGCGGCGCGAAATGTCCGCATGCCAAGCTTCGAGGGCGGTGCGAAGTGAGTTGGGCAGAATGAGCGCGGCATCGAAACCCTCAGGCTTGAGGCGTTTGCCGATGACGAAGGGCGATTCGCTCTTGGCGAAGGTGAGGACATGATCGAAATGCGCGGTGTGCTCCCAAAGGCCGGCGAGCTTCTCGTCGGTGAGCAGGGTGAAGCGTGTCGTGGGCAGAGCCTCGCGTAGGCGCATTATCGCCGGCAAGGTCATGATGGCATCGCCCAGCCAATTAACGCCGCGGATGAGGAGATTTTGAGGCGTGTCACTCATGGGCTTGCGGGCGGGGTTTCCATCGGTTGTGAACCCAAAACCAATTGGCGGGATCACGCAGGATGGTTTCTTCCTGTGCCGCGATGATATCTCGGGTGATCGCTTCAGTGGAGCGGCGTTTGCCGTTTTCTCGAACAGGGATTTCCTCACCCAGTTCAATAGTCCAACGGCCGGGTGAGGTGCGGAAACAAGCGGAAGTAAAGACTCGGCATCTGTAACGTTGGGCAAACACCGCGGGCGCAGGGCTGACGGATGTTTCACGTCCGAAGACCGGCAGCCAAAGGCCGTGATCGCCGGCATTTTGATCGGCTAACAGTCCCAACACGATGCGCGGGGTTTTCATGGCAGCTTTGAGCTGCTCGCCTTCGGTGCGGCGCTCGAAATAGAGGCAGCCGGAAGCTTTTCGGAGTTGTAGCATGAGTTCGGTTAACCGTGGCTGGCGGAGCGCGCGGTAGGTGGTAGCGGGTTGGGCAGTGGGAGCTCCTAGGTGAATCCAGGAAAATAACTCGAAGTTCCCGTAATGGCCGATGGCGAGAATGATCCGCGCTTCGGGGTCTTCCTGCAAAGCGGATTCTAGTCGTTCGTATCCCTCGAATGTAACAATGGCCCGGATTTGTTCTGCGTCCATACCGCCGGTTTGAAGGATACAGGCGTAGGTTTCGCCGAGGCGTTTAAAATGGTCGCGAGCGAGATGGGTGACATCGTGTTTTGATTTTTCAGGAAACGCGGCGGCGATGTTTTCCCGGGCTACAGTCCGGTGGCGTTTATCCAGAATCCAAGCCAGCCCGCCTAGACGCCGACCGACCCAAGCCAGCGCTCGCAGGGGCAGGCAGCGGGCCCCGGCCACAATGGTGCGAGCGAGGTAGTAGAGGAGGGTTTCCATCAGCGAAAACAGATTTTGCGGACACAATCGTCGAAGTCCTTGGCGCCACTGAGGATCTTGATTTCCACGCGCATGTAGAAGATAGGCAGATCGCGCCGGTCGATTTTCGGAAACCGCACGGCATCTTTTTGCGTGGTGAGGATGACCTCTGCGCGGCGTTTCTTGGCACGGTTGATGGTGTTCAGAATTTCCTGCTGGTTAAACCGGTGATGATCTGCGAATCGCTTGGTGTAGACAAGATCGGCGCCTTGTTGCAACAGGCTTTGCTCGAAGCTCTCGGGTTGGGCGATGCCACTAAGAGTGGCCACCTTCTTACCCTTGAGCCAGCCGATCTGTTCGCGTTGGTCGGGATTGAAGACGTCTTCGAAAAAGAGCGGCCAATGGACGCACTCGATAATTCCGGCGCTGGGGTTGTGTTTGCGGATGCGGGCTCGCAGGCCGGCGGTTTCGCCATCGCTTTTCGTGATAAAGATAGTGTCCGCCCGGCGAATGTGCTCAGGCGGTTCACGCAGCGTGCCGCGTGGCAGAAGGTGTTCATTGCCGAACGGTTGCTGGGCATCCACAAGCACAATGTCGCGTCGGCGGCCGGCGAGTTTCCAGTACTGAAACCCATCGTCCAACAGCAGGGTGTCGCAGCCGAATTGCTCAATGGCGTACCGGCCGGATTTCACACGGTCCTTGTCGGTCAAGACTACTACGTCTTTGAGATTGGAGGCGAGCATGTACGGTTCATCGCCGGCATCTTCGGAGTTGAGCAACAGGTTCTTTCCATCAGATACCACGCGGGGCGGAACGACCTCGTCCTGAAGTAGGAGTTTATTTTTCCAACGCTGGGTGAGTGGCGGTGGTTTGGAACGATAGCCGCGGGAAAGAATGGCAACCTTGCGACCTTGGTCAGTGAGGACGCGTGCAAATTTTTCAACAACCGGGGTCTTGCCCGTGCCGCCTACGGTGAGGTTACCCACGGTGATAACCTGTACGCCAAGGGGGTGATCGCGGATGATGCGGGCTTCGTACAGCCAGCGGCGGCCTTTGACAATAATGAGGAACATCTTGGAAAGGCCAAAGAGCACTCCCCGGAGCAGCGCGGCCTTTTTGCCCCGGCGCTCACCGAAGATGACCTCAAGGGCGAAGGTTTCAAATTGTTCCTGCCAGGCACGGAGGGACTCGCGCATTGGGCGGAGAGTGCCAGAGGATTAGGCGTTCTTCAAGTCGGGGAGCGATCGGCCAGATTGTTCCACCTCGCTCGGTGGGGTGTCCGAGTTGGGGGGCGCGGGCTTTTTCTGAAAATGCGGCGGCGGTCCGGAGCGATGCGGCGGGCGACCTTTGGGGCGGCCGGGTTCCTTATTGAACCGGAAATGGGGGAGATTATCGTAGATACGCGTTTGTTCCGGTGTGAGGGTGCCGCGGATTTGTTTTTGTAAATCGCGATGTTCCTCGCGCAGTTGCTCGCGGAAAGGTTCGCCAAATTTAAAAATGCGCTGATGACTTTGCTTGGTCAGCTCCAGAATCATGTTTTTCTGTTCCTCACTCAATTCAAGGTGGCGATCCAGATAACCGGATGAACGGAAAAAGACGGGCCGCGCCGGCCGCGTTTCCTTGCTATTGGATTGTGGTTGAAATCCAGAGGTGCCGTTTTGTGGCGGGGCGGGTGTTTCGGGTGCGGTTTGGCGCGTGAGCAAATGGCCGGTGCCGACTCCACTGCCGAAAATCATCAAAGTCGCTATAATGGCTTTCCACTGATCCATCAGTTTTCCTTAGCGATCGAGTGTCGGGGTTTCGATAGCCAACATGACGATGGCCTCAAGGTCCTCATCGGTCGTTTGAGTCTGGGCGGTCAGCGGGGCGGAAGGAGTCGATTGAGGCCTTGGTGCAGTCGCTTCAGGGCTGTCCAAAACGGCTACAAGAATCATTACTGCCAGACAAGGAACCACGGCTCGCCAGAGGGCTTGGCTCCATTGCTGCCAGAGATTTATGGCTGCTTGGGGTGCGGCTTCAATGTGGGCCATGATGCGCTTTTCGAAGGCGTACGGAACGTGGTCGACCGGAATTTTCCGCGTTTCGGTCAGCATTTTCCGCAAAATATCCTCAGATTCCTTCATGTTCAAATTTCCAGACGGTTTCATTTTCAGGTTCGTTACAGGTTTACAGATATTTTTCGGGGTTTAATCGATCCACAGCTTTCCGCATTTTTTCGCGCGCACGGTGGGCTTTTACTTTGACGTTCGATTCGCTGAGGCCGGTGAGATCGGCAATTTCCCGGATCGATTTTCGGTCCAGTTCCAGCAGGGTGATAATGTGGCGGTCATCGGGTTTCAGTTCATCAAGCAGTTTATCCACCAACGCCCGCGCCGCTTCCTGATTGGTGTGGGCATGGGATTCCTCGCCCAGATTTTCAAACCAATCGTTCTCCTCATCCGAGAGATCCGTGGCGTTCCA
>DPAW01000077.1:643-4475 GCA_003517285.1 Verrucomicrobiales bacterium | reverse complement strand
AAAATCAGCTCCGCGCCCCAGCCAAGCGAAACTGCCTTCGATGGGGACGGGCGCAGATTCAGAAAAGATGAACGCCAAGCCTTTCGCAATAAACATGACGCCAAGAGTGACGATGAATGCGGGGATGTTAAACAGTGTGACTAAGCCGCCGGTGCCGAAGCCAATGGCGGCGCAGGCCAGGATGCCCGCGGCACTGCCGAGCAGAAAATGCGTCAAGGAGGGATCACTGCCGCCGAGCTGCTGGATGGTCAGCGCGGTGATGACACCGCTGAAGGCGATGAGGCTGCCGACTGAAAGATCGATGCCAGCGGTGATGATGACCATCGTCATGCCAATGGCGATGATAGCGACGATGGAAATTTGTTTGAGCACGTTGAGCAGGTTGTCCCGCTTGAGGAAATTCGGCCATTTGTGTTTGATGGGTTGATACGCGGCGGTCTTGGCGAGGTGCGGAGATTCCTCGGCAAGCTTGGGTAGCTGCTCGTTGCAAAAAACGATCATGTGCTCGTCTGCAGCGATGGCGGCCAGCGGCGCGGCTTGGCTCTCCAGCGCAGCTCGGGCAGCGGCGGGATTGCCGATCACGTTGGTGGTTACAGTCAGCCCAGTATTGGCGAGGGCGGCTTCGAGTGTTTTAGAAAATTTTTCGGCGCCTTCGCCGCTACGAACTAGGATAGCTACATTGGCGCCCGGAGAGTTTTTGTTGGCGATCTGTTTGGCCAATCGCTCAGCGGCGGCTTCGCTGCGCGGTGATTGCTCCTCGAGGGAGACAAAACTCACGAAAAGACACAAAATCAGCAGAACAAGGACGTTGCCGTAGTCGGAGAGGAGTTTGCCGTAATCGAGGTCTTTCATGCGGCAAGGGGGTGGCGGGCGGTGGCGAGTTTCATGATGTCTTCCTGGGTGGCTTGGGGGACGTCGGTGATCTCGCCGGTGACGCGACCTTCGTTCATGACGATGATACGGTCGCTCATGCCGAGGATCTCGGGTAGCTCGGAGCTGATCATGAGAATGGCTTTGCCGTCATCGGCCAGTTGATGGATGAGCTGATAAATCTCGTATTTGGCGCCGACATCGATGCCGCGTGTGGGTTCGTCAAAAATGATCACGTGGGCATTACGCTGGAGCCACTTGGCGAGTACGACTTTCTGCTGGTTGCCGCCGGATAACGTGCGCGCAGGTTGTTCGTGATTGGCGATCTTGATCTGCATTTGGCTGACGTAATTCGCAAAGGCGTCGCTCTCGGCCTGACGATCGATCAGGCCGCCTTGGGTGAATTGCCGCAGGTTGGGCAGGCCAAAATTCTCCTGCACGGTTTGGCCGAGCACGAGTCCTTGTGACTTGCGATCTTCGGTGAGCAGGCAAATGCCGGCGCGGATGGCGTCGCGCGGGGTGGTGGCGCGGATGGGGCGGCCATCGAGTTCCACGGTGCCGGTGTCCTTACGGTCGGCCCCAAAAATGAGTCGGGCGGTTTCCGTGCGGCCGGCGCCCACCAGACCCGTGAGACCGACGATTTCGCCAGCGCGCAGCTCGAATGACACGTCGCGGACCTGATTGCCGCGCGACAGATTCTTCACCTCCAACCGCACTGCGCCGGGTTGGCAGTCGTGCGGAGGGAATTCCTTGTCGAGACTGCGACCGACCATCAGCTCGATCATCTCATCACGCTCGAGATCAGCCTTGTTGCGGGTGGCCACGTGGCTGCCGTCGCGCAACACGGTGACGCGGTCGGCGATGGCGTCAATTTCATCAAGGCGATGGCTGATATAAATGATGCCGATGCCCTGAGTGCGGAGTTCGCGCACAACCTTGAGCAGGCCGTCGACCTCGCGCGGGGTGAGGGCGGCAGTGGGTTCGTCCATCACGATGATGCGGGCATCCTGCGCCAGCGTCTTGGCGATCTCCACAACCTGCTGTTGGGCCACGGTGAGATCTCGACACAGAGCGTCCGGATCAATATCCACGCCGATGCGCTGAAACAGCTTGCGGGCGCGGTCGGTTTCCTTTTGGCGCGGGATGAAACTGACGCGAGACGGTTCCTGACCGAGGGAAATGTTTTCGCGTGCAGTCAGGCCGGGCACGAGGTTGAACTCCTGATAAATAATGCCGATCCCGGCGGTCTGCGAGGCCTGCGGGGAATCGATACGCGCGTGTTGGCCATCGATGCTCACCTCGCCGGCGTCATGCGTGTGGGCACCGCCGAGGGTTTTGATGAGCGTGCTTTTGCCGGCCCCGTTTTCGCCGAGCAACGCCAGCACCTCGCCGGTGTGCAGCGTGAGGTCCACCCCGCTAAGCGCCTGCACGCCGGGAAAGGCCTTGCTGATGCCGCGCATCCGGAGCAACGGCGGCTGGGCGGCATCGGCCATGGATTATTTCAGCGCCGGATCCTGATCCGCCTCGGTCTTGGTGTAGAGCGTGGCGGGGATGAGCGTCTCGGTCTCGAATTTTTCGCCGGCCTGATATTTCATGATCAGCTGGACGATCTGGCGTCCCATCTTGTCCGGGTGCTGGATGGGGTCGGCAAAAATCTTTCCGTCCTTGATTGCCTGTTTGCCGTCGAGCTGGCCATCGAAACCAATGATTTTGATCTTGTTTTCGCGATTGGCCTCCTTCACGGCGGTGTAGGCGCCGAGGGCGGAGGGATCGTTGATCGCAAAAATGGCGTCGAGATCCTCGTGCGCCTGCAGGGCGTCGGCGGTGGATTGATAGCCCTTAGTGCGGTCGCCGTTGCCGTCGAGCTCGGAGACGATCTCAATCTTGCCGGTGGCCGTTTCGTTATGGGCATCGATCACCTTCTTGAAGCCGCCCACGCGCAACACGCAGGAGTTGGCCTTTTTAAAATCCAGAATCAACACCTTGCCGCCGGTATCTCCGAGCGCATTGATCATCGCCTTGCCGGCCAGTTCGCCGCCCTGAAAATTATCCGTGCCCACGTGGCCCTCGATCTTAGCGCCTTCGGCCGCGCATTTGGCGTCCACGGTAAACACCGGAATGCCGGCCTTGTTCGCCTGCTGCACGGCGGGGCCGACGGACAAGCGGTCGCAGGGTACGAGCACGATGGCGGTGACGCCGCTGGAAATGAAATCATCAATCTGGTCGGATTGTTTTTTTACGTCCATATCCGGATCCACCATGCGGACCTCGTAACCATTCTTCTCGGCCTCAGCTTTGATATGGTCGCCGATCACCTTGAAAAACGGATTGGACAGCGTGAGCGGCGAGTAGGCAATCACGCCCTTGGACTCGGCGGGTTTGCTGTTGCCGTCCGTGCCATTGCCTTTGTTTTTAGCGGAGTCCGTGCTGCCGCCGCCGCAGCCGAGCCAGGCGGTGAGGCAGATTGCCGGGATGAGGTTTATGAGTTTTTTCATAATTATTTTTTGTAAACGTTGTGGTCGCTATTACCTCCGCTGATGATGTAAGCTAGTAAGTCCATCACTTCATCCTCTCTCATGAGGTTGAGCAGGCCCGGAGGCATAGGCGACACCTTAGACGGCTCGATGCTGGCCACGTCAGGGCGGTTTACGTTAACGCGTTGGTTGGGATCAAACATGTCTGTGTTCACGGTCACGCGATCGCCGTTCATGTTCACGACCACGCCGGTTAGCGTATCGCCATTCTTCATCTTTACGATCACCGGCACGAATTGCTCATTAATTTCACGGCTGGGATTAATGATTTGATCCAGTAAATCATGAGCAGAATAACGCCCGCCGGATCCTGTGAGATCCGGGCCAGTCATACCGCCTTCATTGGCAAACCGGTGGCAGGCAAAGCAGCCGCCCGCGGCGAACATCTTACGACCGCGCTCGAAGTCGCGGCCCTTGAGCTTGGTTTT
>DPAW01000077.1:0-265 GCA_003517285.1 Verrucomicrobiales bacterium | reverse complement strand
GCCTGCGCCATGATTTCAAAAGGCGATTTCTGCTCAGGCTTTTTCGCCAGCAATTCTTTCAACTGTTCGCGGCTTTTGGTATCCAGACTCGCTTCGGCATCGCGTCGGATGAACTCGATAAATTTGCTGAAGCTTGCGCCGCCGCGGTAATTGGCCGCCTTGAGAAACCATTCGAAGTAAGCTGTGCGCAGCTCGAGCGTCCAGCCGGCTTTCAGCATCCGCAGCGAGCGTGCATACTCGATCTGCTCCTCTTGCGTGGCCGCAT
>DPAW01000155.1:1384-3467 GCA_003517285.1 Verrucomicrobiales bacterium | reverse complement strand
CGCCAGTACATTTTTGCCTTCGTTTAACAGGCCAAGGTGCTGAGTGATGTTGAAATCCTCTGGGCTTCCAGCTTCATGTGCGCGTGTGGCCTTCGTGTTGAAACGAGCGGCACCCTCGATGTTCGCCCGGGCCACTTCGCGGCCATTTAGATAGGCGATGAAGCCGTCGTCGTAATCTACCCTTAAGATGAGTTGTTCAATCTCGTCCTTGTTCCTCATCTCGAATGTGCGACGTATAAAGAGACTAAGGTAACCTGGCTGGCCTGGTTCGGTCGGGGTGTCCTCGTAAAAGCGCATGTCATTAAGACGCGTACGGTCGTCGCCATCCCCATAGCCAAAACCCGACTGGCCGGACTCCCACTGGCTGTCATCGAATGCCAAGGCTCGCCAGGTCCGTGGAGGCTGTGTTGTGCCTTTGAGATATCTCCACGTGTCCCCGTCTTCAACGTGCAGTTTGTCTTTTACCGGTTCGTAATTGTAGAACAACTCGGCCTCCTTTTCATCGAGCTTCGGGTTCTTTTGCCACTGGGGAACATTAGGGCGTAACTGGGACTTGATGTAAGGCTCTATCCCCATCGACTCGATCTGGGTGACATCATCAAGGTGCGGACCGTAGGCGATCCGATTCAACAAGTGCCCAATTTTCTTAGCTTGACCAAGGCTCCAGACCGGTTTGATGCCAAATGGGGGTACTTCCGCCTCTTCGTGTTCTGGAAAAAGATAAAAACCGGGTTCGACTTCAAAATGCTGCCCACCGGAAAAGGTTGTATTGGGTAGCTTGGCGGTGTGACCGGCCCGAACTCTCATGAAGCGAATTGGTTTATCGTCCGGAAAACGAAACCTCACCAATCCTTCCTCCCCGGCCATTGTCCCGGCGACAATCGGTTGCCAGCCGGCGTTGACGTCGTTGCTGATCTCCAGCACCGCGCTTTGGTAGCCGGACGGTACGTGCACACTGACAACCACATCTTCGCCGCTCACCTCGGTGGCGTAAATGAACGGCTCATCATTTTCAGCATGAAGCGAACCGCCCAATAAAGATGCGCCAAGCGCAAGCGTCAGGGTGGTTTTTAAAACTCGTTCAAACCAACTATGCATGCCGGAATGATTAGCACTCAGTGGGCCAAGTGTCAAAAGTCGCTGAGTGCTTAAAAACGGCTTATTTGTTTTGCGATAGCCGGCGCAAAGCGTGAATTTCACGCACGAATAGTGTCGAGAGCACCATTGCTTAGCCAAGCGAAAAGGATTGGAGTTAGGCGCGGTTTCTATTCTAATTGGGTTGATGCAATTAACTAAGCGCACATTCCTAAAAACAACAGGACTCGCCTCGGTAGGAGTGGGGCTGGGCGGGCTCTCAGCCGCTTCAGCTGCGCCGATCAAGCGCAAGGGCAAATCCAGACTTAACCTCAGCCTGGCGGCCTACAGTTTTCGCGACTATTTCAATACTGCAACGCATCGGCAAAATCGGCCCGCTGAAGCGAAGTTGATCACGATGCATGACTTCATCGACTATTGTGCAGATCAGGATTTGGCCGGGGCTGAGTTGACGAGTTACTATCTCGATCAAGACATCAACAGAGCCGATTTGCTGAAGCTAAGACGGCATGCGTTCCTGCGGGGCGTGGCCATCAGCGGCACCGCAGTCGGGAACACGTTTACACACGATAAGGGAGAGAAGCGTGACCAGCAGGTGGCTCATGTCAAAAAGTGGGTCGACAACGCCGCTGTCATGGGAGCCCCGCATGTCCGCGTGTTCGCCGGTAACGCCAACGGATTGTCGCTTGCAGATGCTCAGCGGAATTGCATCGAGGTCTTGGAGGAAGTTGGGGAGTACGCCGGCAAAAAGGGGGTATTTTTGGGGATCGAAAATCACGGTGGAATCGTCGCCGAGGCGGACAGTCTTTTGGAAATCATCGAGGCCACAAAAAGTAAATGGGTGGGCATTAATCTCGACACCGGCAACTTTCACACGGACGACTTGTACGGTGACATTGCTCGCTGCGTGCGATATGCTGTCAATGTACAACTCAAGGTGGAAATCAGGCCACGCGGTGCCAAGCAGAAAAGCCCGGCGGATATTGCC
>DPAW01000155.1:0-1005 GCA_003517285.1 Verrucomicrobiales bacterium | reverse complement strand
GCAACCAATCCGTGGACGGCTGTCCCTCAGTGGCTCGCCAAACTTAAGGAAGCGGTCAATGGGTAGCCCTACTTGACCAAGTCTGTCATGAAAGGCCCGGATTTACGCGGAACACTCACGCCCGTTTTCGAACCGGCGAGCGGCTCGCAACTGGTTCGGCACGTTTATGACTCCATCACCTTTCGCCTCCGCCTTGGCCAAGCGGAAATCCCCGACGGCCTAACGGCCAAGCTCCGCACAACACTTGGCCAAGCGCGTCAACTTAACGAATCGATCGTTGAAAGTGTTGAGAACGACGAACGTATTGTGCCCAACGGTGGATGGGTTGATCGCCCGATGGAACGCGAGGGGGGCGAGTGGTTTTTTCGATACTCGCTGGAGGAGGTCGGTCATTTTCATGCCACGGCTTATATCGAGGATGCCGCCGGGTTTCAGCATTGGCCATGCGGCGGCAACCTCAGCATTACGGTACAGCCGCATCACATTCGCTTTGGCAATACGATCTATTGCGCTTTCACCCGATTGTTTGGCGCAACAAAAACAACCGCTTGTGCCGCAATACCTGATTTGCCCGACGCAGCCGCCCAACTTGAAAAAGCTGGCTGGAACATTACACCACCTAGCGGCACGCTCCGTGACTTAAAGGCTGAACTGCCTCACGTGTTCAATCGCTTGAACTGCAAGTGGCTTCACTTGCTGCCGGTTAATCCGTCCCCAACCACGCCCGATACGCGCATGGGTCGATACGGCAGTCCCTACGCTACACTCGATTTAATTTCCATTGACCCAACTCTGGTCGAATTCGACTGCGAAGCGACAGGCGTTGACCAATTCATCGAGTTGGCCGATGAAACGCATCGTTTGGGTGGCTATCTAATGCTCGATTTGGTGATAAACCACACCGGCTGGGGAAGTTATTTGCAGGAACATTTCCCAAATTATTTTCGAAAATCCGATGAGGGCAAATTCGAGAGCCCCGGCGCATGGGGTACAGTTTGGGAAGAT
>DPAW01000002.1 GCA_003517285.1 Verrucomicrobiales bacterium | reverse complement strand
TGCGCACAAAGGTCAGCTGCTGGTCATCGGCAAAAAAGTCGTTCACATATTCCTGAATGGCATCGGCATCACTGTTGTTGCGGGCGATCAGGCAGAAGGGAGACCATTCATCTTCAAACACATTGGCACTAAAGTGCAGGTTTACCCAGTCGAACAATTCCGGCAACCGACCGGCGATCGAGGCAAAGAGCGCGGACTGCGTGCGGGTGCAGCGGTCATTCCAGTCAGTCAACGGTTCGTAGCCGTGTTCTATACAGCGAAAGATCTCCCGTTCCACCACCACAACGTAATCCGGATGCACGGTCAATTCAGCGTGATCAATGCCGAGGCGCAGGTCATCCAGCGTCCGGCCGGTGTTGATGACCCAGGTGGCACCCTCGGCTTGCAACTGGGCCAACTTGGCCTGCAAGGACTGCGGCACGGGCGGTTCGGTGAAGTCCGAATGCAGGGTGCCGTCGAAATCCGTGCAAATGAGCTGGAGCGGGGTGGGCATGGTTGGGCCTTGCGCGGCCTAGTACATCGGCCTCACAATGCGCTGTCAAAAGCAATCAATTCGCTTTCATTGCCATGGCCGACAAACTGCAAACCCAATATGACGATGCCGTGTTCGCTTATACCACCGGCGATTATACCGGTGCGGCGACAGGCTTTGCCGCCGTGCTTTCGGAGGATCCGGCGCATTTCGAGGCCCAGCTTTCGTTGGGGATGGCGTATTATCGGATGGAGGATTTCGCCCGGGCCATTGAGGAAGGCAAAAAGGCTGAGGCCATGAATCCGAATGAGCAGCGGGTGCACACCAATTTATCATTGGCCTACATGCGTTCGGGCGATAAGGAGACAGCTGAGCATCACGGATTGCAGGCCAAGCTGGCCGGATGGCGTGGCAACATGGAGGCGCCGGGGGGCGATGCAGAAGAGGATCCCCTGAAAATGGCCGAGCCGAAGCCGGAGAATATCAAGCTGCCCACCAAATTTCCCGATCAACCCTGGAAGAAAAAGAAGGACTAACATGAAAAGCGCGTATGAACTGGCGATGGAACGCCTGCAAAAGGAATCGCCCGATCAATCCTTGAGTGAGGAAAAGAAAGTTGAACTGGCTGAGCTGGATAACCTGTACAAATCCAAACTAGCTGAACGAGAAGTGTTTCTAGGCGGCAAGATAGCCGAGGCCGAAGCCACAGGTGACTTCGAGGCATTGGATCAACTGCAGCGTCAGTTGACTTCCGATAAGAAGACGCTGGAATTGGAGTTGGAAGAAAAGAAGGAAGCGGCGCGAGGCGCTTAACGACACGAAAAATCCCCCGCGCGGAGGCGCAGAGGATTTTGGAGAACCCCGGAGACCTATCGCTGGGCAAAGACCGGGGCCGGGACGTTGAACTGTTCGTCCAACTGGTTGAGTTGACTGAGGAGTCCGACCACTTTCTTCATGTTGCGGTGGACATCCACGAGGGATTTGTTGGCGGTTTCCAAATCACCGATCACGGCGGCGGCGTAGTAGAGGCCTTTTTCCTCCTGGATGCTGGGGAGCATTTCCGCGAGTTCGCCATTCACTGAGAGAACCATCTCGGCATTCTTTTGAATAGCGGCGGCTTTGTCCTCAGCGACTTTGGCCAATTGACGGTAGCGATCGGCCAAGCGGTCGTTTTGCTTGGCGTTGGCGGTGGTGGCGCACCATTCGGCTTGCTGATGCGCGAGGCTGATGGCGCTGGCGATCTTCTTATTTAGAGTGCCATCGGCGGCCGTGACGCTGACGCTGTATTCGATTTGCGTGATGATGTTGTCGAACTCCGACATTTTTTCGCGCTGCGAGCGGTTCAATCCCTCGAAAACACCGAGGGATTTTTCAATGCTAACGACCATTTGATTGACGGCATCCTTCAAGGTGCCATTGGCTTTTTGGGTGAAGCCTCCATCGCGGGGGGCATCGCCGGCGAGGGCGGGGCTGGCAGCGAAGAGCGTGGCGGCGAGAACGGTGGTGGTGATGATGTGTTTCATGATAGATCCTTTTTCTTGGTTGGTTTCGTTGATGGCGTTTTGCCTCATGCCTTTACCCACGCCGGGCGGGCGGGTTTTCTTTCAGTGGATGGAAGGTTTTTTCATTTTCTTGGGTCTGCCACTGGAAAGAACCTGTTTTTTGGGGAATATTGAATCAAGGCAATCGGGCTGGATTTATGGCTTCCTCAACTCTTTCCGCTGAACCCACCCCTCACATTCCTGATTATCGGTTGTTGCTGAAGATCGGGGAAGGAGCGTTTGGGCAAATCTGGATGGGCCGCGACGCGCTGGGTCTGCACCGCGCGATCAAGGTGATTCGGTACGAAGATTTCAAATCACTGGAATCGTATCAGGCTGAATATTATGGCATCCGCCATTACGCGCCTTTTTCGCACAAGTACGAGGGCCTGCTGGAAATTCATCATGTGGGAATCCAAAAAGAGGAGGGTTATTACTACTACGTAATGGATTTGGCCGATGACCTTGCGGGCGGGGCGCGAGGCTCAATGGACTACGAACCCAAGACCTTGCGCGCTTATCTGGACGCGCAGCCCGATCATCGGGTCAGTGTGGAGGAAGCCCTGCGAATCGGCATTGAGGTGGCGGAATCACTGAGTTACCTGCACTCGGTGGATTTGGTGCATCGGGACATCAAGCCGGAAAATATTGTGTGCATTAATGGTAAATGGAAACTGGCCGATCTGGGATTTGTAACCACGCGCGGCGGCAAAACCTTTGTGGGATCGCTGGGCTACATTGCCCCCGAAGGCCCGGGACATCCGGCGGCGGATGTGCATAGCGTGGGCAAGATTCTTTATGAAATGGTCACCGGCAACGAGGTGGCGGATTTCCCGGAATGCCCAAGCTGGGTGTTTGAAGATGATGCTGAGGCGATGCGTTTTCAGGATCTGAACCCGATCATCCTCAAAGCCGCAGACCCGATTCCGGATCAACGACATCAATCCGGCTGGGGTTTGCTGGGTGAATTGGAGGCGCTGTTGCCCGGGGCCGAGTCGGAATCGGAGTCGGTGAGTGAAGCGGCTGCACCGGATTGGGGCCGGTATGTGTATGCTGCCTTGGCAGCCGGATTGGTGTTGGCGGTGACCAATTATGTACGCCTGATTGACCAGGCATTGGACGAAGCCATTGTGCCGACTGAGCAGAGAGTCGAGCATCAATAATTTTCCTGAAAGAAACCGCAGCTCCTTTGCGTACATAAAGATATGGAAACGACCAAGGCGAAAATGAACTGGGATAATACCCGCCGTACCCTTTTAGAGCGCCTGCGCCGCACGCGCACGGATGAAGCCGGTTGGTACGATTTTTTTGATACCTACTCGCGGCTCATTTACAGCGTGGCGCGCAAGTCCGGTTTGGGGCATTCGGATGCCGAAGACATGGTGCAGTCCACGACCTCAAAGGTGGCGCAATATATTCAGCGATTTGAAATTAATCCGGGTCGAGGCAAGTTTCGCAACTGGGTCTGCATGATCACCAAACAGCAAATCGCCAACCACTACCGAAAGCTCCATCGCCAGCCGCCCCTCGCCAAATGGGAACCGGGCGAGAAGGAGATGGAGCCGGAGGTTGGGGATCCGGTCAACCAGTGGGACGCCCTATGGGAGAACGAATACGTCAATCACGTGAATGATCTGGCCTTGGCCGAGGTGAAGAAAAAGGTCAGCCCGAAACAGTACCAGATTTTCCATCTCTATTGCATCAAGGAGCATGATGTGAAACGCATCGCCACCTTGTTGGGTGTATCGTCGAACGAAGTGTATCTCGCCAAATACCGCGTGCAGCCTTTGTACGTGGAAGCCTCGCGCCGGATTCTGGAAGATGCGCGGGAAGCCGTACCGGCCTAATTGTTCAACGCAAAATAGTGCAGCGCTGCCACGACAATGGAGTGGCGGATTTGGTTTTCCCGAATGAGGCGCGGGATGTCGGCCTCGGGAATGAGCCGTGTGATCAGATCTTCGCCGGCATCCCACTCTACTTCGTGAGTGCGTTGGCAGTTCTCCACCAGAATGGTGTGCACGCGATTGTTCATGATGGCGGGGTTGGCGAAACATGCACCGATGACCCGCTCTTTCTCGCCGGTGTAACCGGTTTCCTCGCGCAGTTCGCGCAGGGCTGTGGCGACAGGATCGGTCTCGCCGGGGTCCATCATGCCGCCGGGAATTTCCAGCTCCACGGTTTCCGAGCCCTGCCGGTATTGCTCGACGAACACTACCTCACGTTCAGGCGTGAGGGCGATGATGTTCACCCAGTCGGGGCACTCGAGGACGACCATCTCATGCTCGGAGCCGGTGCGCGGGTTGGTGGTGTGGTCTTCGCGGATTTTAAAAATTCGATGATCGCTAACCACACGGCTCGCGTGCTTTTCCCATTTGCGGATCTCGTCACTCATGATTGCTGACGTTCGTCGTGGGCGGTTTTCATGAGCTGCAATAAATGCAGCAACGCATCCTGATGGGTGCGGCCGTCTTGTTCGGCGAGTTGATGGGCGCGTTTGTCGAGCTGGGCGGCCATGTCGTGGGCTTTATTAGCCGGCACACCGAGCTGCTGCAAGGCACCGGTCAGAGCCGCTTGCTCGGAGTCGGTCATTCAACCCCGGCGTCGGCGCGCGAAACGATGGTGATCGACAGCACACCTTGGCGTTCCTCAGGTCGGCTGTTTTCGCCGCCGCCACCGCAGGGCACGGCGCCCAAGGTATCGAGTACTTCCTCGCCCTTGATCAGTTCGCCGAAGCAGGTGTATTGGCCGTCGAGATTAGGAGCGGGGGCGAGGCAGATGAAAAACTGGCTGCCGGCAGAGTCTGGATCGCTGGATCGGGCCATGGAAAGCACGCCCTTGTTGTGCGGGCGATCGCTGAATTCAGCTTCGATCTTGTAGCCGGGATCGCCGGTACCCCAACGGAATTCCTCGCTGGGATCCTTGGTGAGCGGGTCGCCGCCTTGGATCATGAAACCCTTCACAATCCGGTGAAAGCAGGTGCCGTCATAAAACGCATCGTTGGCGAGTTTCTTGAAATTCTCCACTGTTTTCGGGGCTGTCTCGGGCCAAAACTCTACCACCAGTTCACCTTGAGTGGTGCTGATCACGGCAACTTCATTATTGGATGCACTCATAAAAAACCAAGGTCGCGCATTTACCCCTAATGTGTCAAAAATGAAAAAAGTCTCGCAACCCACAGCCAATCCGCTTTCATGGTGCCGCTATGCGAACGACCCTTTTTGCGTTGGCCACCGTGTTGGCCTTTTCATCGATGGCCCAAGACGACCTTGCCGATGGCCTTTATGCTCGGTTCCAAACCACAAAAGGCACCATCACTCTGAAACT
>DPAW01000366.1 GCA_003517285.1 Verrucomicrobiales bacterium | reverse complement strand
GTATTGCAGAGTGATGTGCCCGTGCTGGTGGATTTCTGGGCCCCTTGGTGCGGCCCGTGCAAAATGCTGGGCCCGGTGATCGATCAACTAGCTGATGAATATGTCGGTAAGGCGAAGGTGGCCAAGGTGGATATTGAATCGGATGAGGCGACTAAGCAGCTGGCCATGACAGAGGGAGTCACAAGCATTCCGGCGTTAATGGTTTTTAAGGGAGGCGAAAAAGTGGCGAGTGAAGTCGGAGCACAGGGTAAACCTAAGCTGGCTGAGCTGATCGATAACGCTCTGGCCTAACCCACAGGGGGAGTGCGATGAACCTCCCCGAGCTTCAACAAGACGAGGCCCTTCGGTGCCGAGAGTTCCCCGTCTCCGGAGACAAGGTTTACTTGGCTCATGCCGGTGTGTCGCCGATGCCGGCGTGCGTGGAGCGCGCTGTGGCGTCAGCCGTCAGTGCTGCGTCGCGAGACGATCAGGAGGAAGGCTTGAGCACGTTGCTCCGCCAAACGCGCGCGCGTGCCAGTGAATTGCTGGGAGCGGATCCCGGCGAAGTTGCGCTCATCGGCCCCACCACCACCGGTATCAGTGCCGTGGCGGCGGGGCTGGATTGGCAGGAGGGCGATGAAGTGCTGATTTATCAGGATGATTTTCCGGTCAACGTCTATCCATGGCAGGCCTTGGAATCACGGGGCGTGACGGTGCGACGCTTGTCCACGCCTGCGCTCGGGGAAATCACACCGGAGCTGGTGGTCGAACAGCTCACAGCCAAAACCCGCCTTGTTGCGGTGGCCTCGTGCCATTTTGTTTCCGGTTACCGCATTGACCACGACGCCATTGGGCGGTTGTTGCGCGAGCGCGATGTTTTGTTTTGTCTCGACGCCATCCAGACGCTTGGCGCGTTTCCGACCACGGTCGAGCATGTGGATTTCCTTGCCGCCGATGCCCATAAATGGCTACTCGGCCCGTGTGCGGCTGGCGTATTTTATGTGCGGCGCGACCTGCAGGATCGGCTTGCACCGCAGGCGTTCGGCTGGAACAACGTGCGGTGCCCCAACTACGTGGCACAGGAGACGATGAATCTGCGTAGTGACGCCCGCCGGTATGAGGCCGGAAGCTTCAATATTCTTGGGATCGCCGGCCTCAATGCTGCGCTTGGGTTACTGCTTGAGGTGGGAATCGACGCCATCGCCGCCGATCTGACCGCCAAACGCACGGGCTTGGCGGCGGCGCTGCAGGCGAAAGGGTATGAGGTTTTTTTTCCGGAGGGCCAACAGACTGGCGGCATAACTAGCTGCTGGCGCGAAGGCACGGACATGAAGGCCGTGGGGGAGCGTTTGGCTGCTGAGAATATCATCGCCTCCGTACGTGGCGATCGTGATGGTCGTAATTACCTCCGTTTTTCGCCGCACTTTTACAATACCTCGTCCGATCTAGACTTAGCGCTGGAGTTGCTCTAATTATTCGCAATGAGGCGATGTCGCTTGCGTTGCCTTGGCCCGGTGGGCTTTACTGCCCCGGTTTTACATGGATTTGGAATTACTGGAAAAGGCAAAGGCGTACGGGTTTTCGGACCGGCAGATCGCGCATCTGACAGGACGCACGGAGGACGAGGTGCGCGCGGAACGCAAAGCGGCAGGCGTGGTGCCGGCGTATCGGTTAGTGGACACCTGCGCGGCGGAGTTCGAGGCGTACACGCCGTATTATTATTCCACCTACGATCGCGGCGATGACGAGATTGATGCGTCGGACCGCAAGAAGGTGATGATCCTCGGCGGTGGCCCAAACCGAATCGGGCAGGGCATTGAGTTTGATTACTGCTGCGTGCACGCGGCGTTTGCCCTGAAGGAGGATGGCTTTGAGACGTTGATGGTGAACTCCAATCCGGAGACGGTGTCCACCGATTACGACACGAGCGACAAACTCTTTTTCGAACCGCTCACACTCGAGGATGTCTTGCACATTTATGAGCGGGAAAATTGCTGGGGTGCCATCGCCCAATTCGGCGGGCAGACACCGCTGAACCTCGCGCTCGGTTTGCAGGCCAACGGCGTCAACATCCTCGGTACCAGCCCGCAGAGCATCGAGTGCGCGGAGGATCGCGAGATGTTTGCCGCCATGCTGCACAAACTGGACATCCCTCAACCGCCGAACGGCTTGGCCACCAACGAAGAGGAGGCGGTGACAGAGGCGCAGAAGCTGGGCTATCCTGTGCTCGTGCGGCCGTCCTTCGTGCTCGGCGGGCGCGCGATGCAGATTGTTTATTCGGATAACGAGCTGCGCCATTACATGCAACACGCGGTGGAGGCGTCGCCAGAGCGGCCGGTGTTGGTGGATAAATTTCTGGAAGACGCCACCGAGGTGGATGTGGACTGCATTGCCGACGCCAAGGATGGCACGATCGTGGTCGGTGGCATGCTCGAGCATGTGGAATTTGCCGGCGTGCATTCCGGCGACGCCGCCATGGTGCTGCCGCCGCACACCCTTAGCCAGGCTGCCATCGACACCATGCGCGAGTACACGCACGCCATGGCCAAGGAACTGGAGGTCACCGGCCTGATGAATGTGCAGTACGCGGTGAAGGACGAGATCGTGTACGTGCTGGAGGTCAACCCGCGCGCCTCGCGGACGATTCCGTTTGTCAGCAAAGCCATCGGCAAACCGCTGGCCAAGCTCGCCGCGCAGGTGATGGCCGGGGCCAAGCTCAGCGAGCTGGGGTTCACCGAGGAAATTTGGCCGACTTATTGGGCGGTGAAAGAATCGGTGTTTCCGTTCAACAAATTCATCGGGCAGGACATCATTCTGAGCCCTGAGATGCGGTCCACCGGCGAAGTGATGGGGCTCGATCCCGATCTCGGCGTGGCCTATGCCAAGAGCCAAATGGCTGCCAGCTCGCCGCTGCCGCTGGAGGGCAAGGTGTTCATCAGCGTGAGCGACACGCACAAGGATGCCGTGCCCACGTTGGCGAGGGATTTTGTGGATCTCGGCTTCGAGCTGGTCGCCACCGGTGGCACAGCCAACGCCATCGAGGAAGCCGGCCTTGTTGTGGAGCGCGTGAACAAGCTTGCCGAGGGCCGACCCAATTCATTGGATTTGCTGAAGAACAACGAGCTGCAACTCGTGATCAACACGCCCTCAGGCGAAGTGCCGCGCGCGGACGAAGTGCAAATCCGCACCACCGCCGTCTACACTGGTACGCCGATCATGACCACCATCAGCAGCGCCAAAGCCGCCGTAAACGGCATCCGCGCCATCAAGAAAGCCGGCTACGGCGTGCAGACAGTGCAGGAATATCATTAGGCTGTCACAGCGAAATTGAATTGATTTCCCTCTGTGTCTCTGTGGTGAGAGAAAGCGCATTCACAAACCCACGCGCCTTCGCCTGCGTTTCCTCATACTCCATTTTCGGATCCGAATCCGCCACGATGCCCGCGCCGGCCTGGAAGTGCACTTGGCCTTCACGCACGATGGCGGTGCGGATGGCGATGTTGAACTGGCTTTCGCGATTGAACCCGAGATAGCCGAGGCTGCCGGTATACGGCCCGCGCGTGACGGGCTCAAGCTCGTCGATGATTTCCATGGCCCGAAACTTCGGCGCGCCGGTGATACTGCCACCGGGAAAACAATCTCGCAGTGCTGCAAGATGCGAATGCTCCGCGCGCAACCGGCCTTCGACAGTGGAAACCAGATGCTGCACCTGCGCGTATTTTTCCAGCCGCATCAGTTCCGGCACCTGCACACTGCCAAACTCGCACACGCGTCCGAGATCATTGCGGAGCAGATCGGTGATCATCACCAGCTCCGCGCGCTCCTTCTCGCTGGACTGCAGCTCATAGGCCAGCTGCGCATCGCGCTGCGGATCGGTACTGCGCGGGCGTGTGCCCTTGATCGGTCGCGTTTGAATATGGTGGCCGCTGAGACGCAGAAACCGTTCCGGGCTGGAGGAGGCAATTTGGAAGTCACCCGCATCCAGATACGTCCCAAACGGTGCCGGACTGGCCGCATGCAACGCCCGATTGAATTCCCAGCCCCCACCGGTCCACGGTGCCGTGAAGCGTTGGGAGAGGTTTACCTGATAAATGTCGCCGGCGTGGATGTAGTCGAGCGCGCGGCGGATAGTGGTGGTGAATTGATTGCGGGTGAAGTTTGATGCAGGGCGGACTCGTAAGCTCGTCCCTCCATTGGTGAGATGGAGAGGGGGAGAGGGGGAGTGGGTAAGCTGTTCGTGCCACCAATCGGCCTGTTGGCGGGCGCGGGCTTCATCGCGCGATCCATCGGCGGCGAGCCCGGTGGCAACCAGCCAGGTTTTGCCGAGGTGATGATCGAAAATCGCGAGGCTGTCGTAAAAACCGACTGCGCAATCGGGCAGCTCGAGGTCGTTCACCGCGCGGGCGCGCAGACGTGGTTCGACAAAGTTTTTCAGGTCGTACCCCCAATACCCGAAACAACCACCCAACGGAAACGGCAGATCGATCTCATCAATCAACTCATACCGCGCCAGTAACTGCTCTAGTACATTCCACGGATTGCCGTACTGAACGGAAGGATGAGCCTGCGAGTCAGCGGGGCGAATCTCACACCGACTGCCCCAAGTGCGCAGCGTCAAAAACGGCTGTGCCACCACAAACGAATAGCGCGCTTGATCCGTCGCCTCACCGTCACTCCGCAGTAGCATCAGGCCGGGCATACCGCGCAGTTGCTCCGCCAGAGACTCCGGCGTATGGCGCGTGCGGGCATGCTCGATCAGCGGACGCATTAGGCGAAGGCGGAAGGCGGCGTGGTTTGGTCGCCGGTCTTGGCGTGGAAATCGTTGATGATCTTCACGGCTTTGGCGGGGCTGTCGGTGATGGTCACCAGATCCGTATCCTCGGGGCTGATGTATTTACCACGCTTGAGCGTGCCGTTGGCCCACTTGAGCAGCCCGCTCCAGTAGCTGCGCCCAAAACAGATCAACGGAAACCGAGGCACTTTGCGCGTCTGCACCAGCGTGAGGATTTCAAAGAATTCATCCATCGTGCCAAACCCGCCGGGCATGTAGACAAATGCCGAACTGTATTTGGCGAGGCACACTTTGCGCGCGAAAAAGTAGTGGAAATCCACCGAGATATTGGAGTACGGATTGCCGCATTGTTCGAAGGGCAGTTTGATATTCAGGCCCACGGATTTCCCGCCTCCCTCGGCCGCGCCCTTGTTGGCGGCTTCCATGATGCCGGGGCCGCCGCCGGTGAT
>DPAW01000367.1:1031-9607 GCA_003517285.1 Verrucomicrobiales bacterium | reverse complement strand
ACACTTTTGGCTCGGTGCACGGTGACGTTCCGAATGGTTCGTCCACGCAGGACGGGGTCCAGATGACGCACAAGGATTTCGACTTCAGGCAGTTCCGGCACGCGCGTAATCTAACGGTGCGAACGCGCGGGGGCAAATGCATTGGGTTGATGTCGCACTTCCCCCACCCGCCCTTCATCGAGCAACACCTCGACAATATCAAAACGGATCGGGAACTCGCCCTCGGGCAACATCCGCACATATTCCCGGGCCGTCGCCACGATCCGTCGCTGCTTGGCGGCATTCACGGCCGCCGCTGGCCGGGTCCAGGATTCTGAGGAACGCGCTTTCACCTCTACGAATACCAATACCTTGCCTTCACGAAAAACCAGATCGATCTCGCCCTGCTCCCCCTTGAAATTGGCGTACAAAAACTTTAAGCCGGCCTGTTTGAGATGACGCTTGGCCGCGCGTTCTCCTAAACGGCCCAGGCGCAAATGCTCGGGCTGGTTTTGACGCAGCCAACTCGCAAATCCCTCGCCCCAGACCATGTCTTAAAGATACGCTTTTCATAGAACAGCGCAAGGGGAACCCGCTATCCAAAAAGATCGGGCTGATTATTTTTCAGCGGCGCAAAACTCAGCCGATGGAGCGGGGTTGCCCCAAGTTCTTCAATCGCAAGCAGATGCGCCTTGGTGCCATAGCCCTTGTGGCCCGCGAAGCCGTAGCCGGGAAATTGTTCATCATACTGCACCATCAACCGATCGCGCGTTACCTTGGCTAGGATACTGGCGGCGGCAATTGAGAAACTCTTGGCATCCCCTTTCACAATGGCCGTTTGCGGCAAGGTCAGGGACGGCACAGGGCGTCCATCAACGAGGGCATGTTCAGCGTGCGGCTCCAAGCCGGCGAGGGCTTGGTTCATGGCGCGGTGAGTCGCCTGAAGAATATTAATCTCATCAATCACCGGCGCCTCGACCACGGCCACGGCCGAGATGATGGTGTCATTGGCTTGAATTGCCTCATACAATTCCTCACGCACCGGTTCACTGAGTTGTTTGGAATCGTTCAGCCGCTTCAGGGAATCGGGCACGCCATCGGTCGCCCACTCTTCCGGCAACACGGCCGCCGCGGCCACCACGGGGCCCGCCAAGGGACCACGCCCGGCTTCATCCACGCCGGCCAATGCACACAGCCCCCGCGCGTAATGCTCGCGTTCGATGAAAAATAGATCCGGCGCCGCCACGCCGTTGTTTTGCCTGTGTCACAAAAAAAACGCGAGGCCCGAAAGCCTCGCGTCGTAAAGTGGCTAGCGTCTAGTGTCTAGCGCAGGGGCTCCACCTGGTCCGGGTCGCGCTGCTTGTCTTCCGGAACGAGGGTGGCGCGTTTGCCGATGCGCTTGCGGAGGTAGTTCAGCTTGGCGCGGCGCACTTTGCCGGCGCGCTCCACTTCCACCTTCTCCACATTCGGGCTGTTCACCGGGAAAATCTTCTCCACGCCTTCACCGTAACTGATGCGGCGCACTGTGAAGGTAGAGTTCAGGCCGCGCCCGCGTATGCTGAGCACGATACCCTGAAACACCTGCACACGTTCCTTACCGCCTTCCCTCACCTTGGTGTGTACCTTGACGATGTCACCCACCTTGAATTTTAGCGGTTCTGCGCGGAGTTGTTCCGATTCAATTTTATCAAACAGTGCCTGGCTCATTTTTTGTTCCGTCGTTTAAATTTTCGTTGTTGTCTTTCAGCAAATCTGGCCGGCGTTCGGCCGTGCGTTTGGCGGCCTGTTCCCGGCGCCATGCCTCTACGGCGGCGTGGTTGCCGCTCAGGAGAACTTCGGGCACTTTCATGCCACGATATTCAGCCGGGCGTGTGTACTGAGGATATTCCAGCGACGCTTCGCTGAAACTTTCCTCAGCACTACTGGTGTCATCCCCCAGCACTCCGGGCAGGAGCCGAGTGACCGCATCGATCACCACCATGGCGGGCAACGCGCCGTTGGTGAGTACGTAATCGCCGATGCTCAGTTCATGATGCACCAGCGAGCGTATGCGCTCATCAAAGCCCTCGTAACTGCCGCACAGCAGCAGCAGGTGGCCGTGCCCGGCCAATTCCTTCGCCTTGGCCTGTCGGAATGGTTCGCCCTGCGGGCAAAGCATCACCACCTGTGTAGTGTCTTCCGTCAGTTCCTCAATTGCCTCAAAGATCGGTTCGGGCTTAAACACCATCCCCGGGCCTCCGCCGTAGGGTTCGTCGTCCACCTTGCGGTAACGATCATGGGTCCAATCCCGTAAATTATGCACAGCCAGCTCGAGCCGGCCTGTTTCCTGTGCACGCTTCAGGATGCTTTCATCCATCGGCCCCGCAAACATTGCGGGAAACAGCGTGAGCACGTCTACCTTCATGGCAGGTCACGCGTTTGTGACGCGTGAAATTTAGTCTTCGTCCTCGATGATCTCCAGCCCACAGCGCATGCCCTTCTTGGCGGCGCCGGCTTGGAGCAGCGAGCGGATGGCGTTAATTGTCACGCCCCGTCGCCCAATCACCTTGGCCACATCTTCCGAGTCCATGCGCAGCTCGTAAACGGTGGTGCCTTCGCCTTCCACCTCGGTCACAGTCACTGCGTCGGGCTGGTCCACCAAGCCCTTGACTACATATTCAACAAATTCCTGCATAACAAATTCCGCGTTGGCGGGGTTAAGCGTCGGCCTTGGAGGCGCGGCGAGCCTTACGGATGAAGCTGCGCACAGTGTCGCTCGGCTGGGCGCCCACGCTCAGCCAGTACTCGGCCCGCTCAAGATTGATCGAGTAGTTCGGCTCCTTTTTGGAGAGCGGCTCGTAGGTACCCAGCTCTTCCTTGGGACGGCCATCACGCCGATTACGTCCATCGGTCGCCACAATGCGATAAGCCGGCGTGTTGCGGGCGCCGACTCGTTTCAGTCTCAACTTTACTGCCATGACAAAAAATCCATTAGGGTGGCCGTTTGCGACCATAACCCGTGAAAAGGGGCGGGAATTTACCAAGCCCGCAAAAGAATGCAAGACCTCTTTTGCGTTATTTTTGGCCTATTCCCTCGCCGGAAGCACGATTCGCAGGGCCTTTGGCTCAACGGTGATTTTTCCGGGCAATTCCCCCATCGTATCCCCATCGAGTTGAACCGGTACCCGGCGGTTTTCGTGGGGTATTAGCTCAAACTCCGAGCTTTGTAGGTAATGCACCCCGTCTAGGCCAGGTAAATTGCCTGTGAGAATGGCCTGCGTGTACTCCGGGAAACGCCAGGCGGCCACGCGCTCCACCACAATAGCGTCCAGCTTGCCATCAACCAAACTCGCATGTGGGAAAATATCAAACGACCCGCCATACATGTGACCATTCCCGAACATCACCAAATCCGCACTGGGCACGGTCTTCTCCGGCGTCTGCACCGTAAAGGTCGGTAAGTCCTCCCGTAACGTCTCAAGACCAGCCAGCAGATAGGCAAATTGGCCAGACATCTTTTTCGTTTCCCACTGCACTAGCTCACAGGCCCGCGCGTCCATGCCCGCCCCGGCCAACGCCGGGAAACATCGACGTTGCGCCTGACCGTCCTTCTGGAAATCAATCCAAGGCAAATCCACCCAACTCGTCACGCCCTGCTGGATCACGCGCCAAGCCGAATCGAAATCCAACGGGATACGCAACTCGCGCGCCAACACATTCACCGTCCCCAAAGGCAACACAGCCAACGCTATTTTTTCTAGCCCCTCGGGATGACGCACCAATCCGTTGCTCACCTCCTGAATCGTGCCATCTCCGCCGGCGGCCACCACCACCTCGCAGCCATCGGCCACCGCCTCCTCCGCCAACACCTCCGCATGCCCCGGCCCTTCCGTCGGCATCAGCACACATTCGTTACGGATTTCATCCAGCTGCTGCTGGAGAAACCGTGCTTTGTCGCCTTGAGCGGTGGGATTGAAGATCAGCCCGATTCGCACGCCCGCAGCCTGCGGGCAAAGCACAAGCGTGTCCAGCGAGCAGTGCCTTACCGGCCCTTGATTTTAGCAAGCGCAGCGCTCACCCATTGCGTGGCCTCACCGACAGCAGCCGACAGAGAATTGCCGTGAGCCAGTTCCGCAGCCACCGCAGAAGCAAACCGACATCCTGTACCGCGCCAAGGACCGCCACGCAGTCGTGGGGCAGCAAACTCGTATTCATCGCGGCCATCGTACAGCACCTCCAAAATTTCTTTTCCGCGCAAATGCCCGCCGGTGATCACCGCGGCGCATCCATACATTTCATGAATCGCACGAGCGGCTTGGCGCATGTCTTCGGATGATTTAATGAACATTCCGGATAACGCCTCCGCCTCGGGCACATTAGGTGTCACAACTTTGGCCAGCGGCAGCAAACGCCGTTTCAACGCCCGCACGCCCGCCGGGTTGAGCAACGTCGTACCACTGGAGGACGCCAACACCGGATCAACCACCAACGGCGTGCGTCGCTGATCCCAAAACTCTGCCACTGCCTCCACCACGCCACTCGAATGCAACATGCCACTCTTGGCGACTACAGGCGGGCGTTCACTGAAAGCGGCTTCCAACTGCGCAGTAATGATGGCCGGCCGCGTTCCTTGCACACCCCAAACGGCCTTACTCGATTGCGCGGTCACGGCGGTGACTACGCATTTGCCCTGCACACCAAAGGCGGTGAAGGTGGCCATATCCACCACCACACCGGCCCCACCGCTGGAGTCCACTCCGGCAAGGGTTAAGGCGATCGGCTGACGTTTCACAGGCACGTGCAAATGATAGCACTGATCATTAGATTTTTCAGGATTAAGAAAAATCGCCGCCGCCGCCCCCTCCGCCAACGGATTGGCGACGATGACGACGACGACGCCCACTGCCGAGGCAGTGGATTGAATTCATGCTACTCAACGTCCTCGAATCCGGACTCAACCAGATCGTCGTAGCCCGGCTTGAGCGGGCGCACATCGTAGCCCTGTTGGTGCAGAATCTTAGAAGCCGGCATCACGCGTCCGCCCGAGACGCAGTGGCAATAAATGATCTTATCTTTGGAGAGCTTCCCGAGCAGAGCGTCAAAGCCCTCATCCCCTACCCCCTCTTCCAACACCGATAAGGGTGCCAACACAGCATCTTTGAGGTGCCCCAAATCCCATTCATCCTGTTCACGCACATCCAGCAGAATGGCCTCGTTGTTCGCCAGCCGTTCCTGAATCGTTTCAAGTGAATCCTGGGTATGCTCGGTCGGCGCAGGTGCCTTGTCCTCGGTTTCGTTGTTTACAGCGGACGGCATCGGCACCTCCAGCTCGCTATTACCGCACCCCATCCACACCACCATCAACGCCAACAACAAGAATTTCATCGGCAGGAGTTTACCTTCAATTTTCTCGACGTCAATGAATCGAGAGGGCGGCCCATTGCGTATAAGGCCGCATTGCCAAAACGGAGGAACTCCGTCATCAAGGTCTGCCCATGGATAAGGACGCGGTTGCCGAAGTGCTAAAAGAAATTGGGATCTTACTCGAGCTCAAAGGGGAGAATCCGTTCAAGACCCGCGCCTACGTCAATGGCGCGCGCACGCTGGAAGGTCTCACCGAGCCGCTAGAAACGCTCATCCAAGAAGAACGCCTTGGCGAAGTGAAAGGCATCGGCAAGGCGTTGGTTGAGAAAATCACAGAGCTGGTTGAGACCGGCGAACTGGAATATTACAACACGCTGAAAGCCTCCATCCCCCCCGGCCTCATCGAGATGCTCGATGTACAAGGGATGGGCCCGAAGAAGGTCAAGGCCCTCCATGACAAGCTCGGCATCGAATCCATCGAGGCGCTGGAAGCTGCCTGTGAAGCGGGCCAAGTGGCCGAGCTGGATGGGTTTGGCAAAAAGAGTGAGGAGAAAATTCTCGAGAGCATCGCGTTCAAGCGCCAGCACGCCAGCCATCATCACCGGCACAAGATGCTGATTGCCGCCGAACCGATCCTTAACGATCTGCGCAGTCACCCGGACGTGATCCGCTGCGACATCGCCGGCAGTTTACGGCGCGGCAAAGAGGTGAGCGGCGACATTGATTTTCTCGTGTCCGCCAAGGACAGCGCGGACATCATCGAGACCTTCACCACGCGTGACGGCATTCTCAGCGTGCTCGCCGCCGGCGGCACCAAGGCCAGCGTGTTGCTCGAGGGCGGCATTCAGGCCGATCTGCGCGTGGTGGAAGATTCCGAGTTCGCCAGTGCGCTGGCGTATTTCACCGGCAGCAAAGAGCACAACATCGTAATGCGCCAACGCGCCATCGACCGCGGTCTGCGCCTCAACGAATACGGCCTGTTCAAAAGTACCGAGGAGACACGCGATCCCGAACTGCGGCTGGACTGCAAAACGGAGGAAGACATATTTGCCGCGCTGGACCTCACCTACGTACCCCCGGAATTACGCGAGGATCGAGGGGAATTCGACGCCGCGGAGAACGGAGAGATCCCGCGCCTCATTGAATGGACCGACCTCAAAGGCTCTCTGCACAATCACAGCAATTGGAGCGACGGCCACGAAAGCCCCGAGGAAATTGCCGAACATATGAGCGGCCTCGGCCTCGCCTATTGGGCTGTCACCGACCATTCCAAGGCATCCTTTCAGGCCAACGGCCTCGACGAAGCGCGTGTTGAAAAACAACTCAAGGAAATTGCCGCGGTCAATCAGAAGCTTGAGGACGACGGGAACTCCTTCCGCCTTCTCAGCGGCATCGAGGTGGATGTCCTCAAAAAGGGGCTCGATTTTAAGGACGACCTCCTTGCGCAATTGGAAGTCGTGGTCGCCAGCCTGCACGTGGCCGGCAGTGATGAAAAGGACAACACCAAGCGCCTCATTGCCGCCGCCGAAAACCCGCACGTTCACATGCTCGGCCATCTCAGCGGACGACTGCTGCTGGAACGCGCGCCGCAAAAGCTTAACCAACAAGCCGTCATCGACGCCTGCGCCGAGACCGGCACGTGGATTGAGCTCAATGCCAATCCCTACCGCCTCGACCTCGACTGGCGCCACTGGCAATACGCCAAAAGCCGCGGCGTGAAATGCGTAATAAACTGCGACGCCCATCGCGCCGAACACGCCGGCTTCCTGAGAATCGGCACCGCCATCGCCCGCAAAGGCTGGCTCGCCAAGGAGGATGTGGTGAACACGCTGCCGTTGAAGCAGCTGAAGAAGCAATTGGCAAAAAAAAGAAACTAACGCCGCCGGCGTCGGCCGCCGAAGCCGAAGTGCTGACCTTTGCCGATGCGGGCGGTTTTCATTTTGCGATCGCGCACGCTGACGCCGGTAAAGCGTTTCTCATCGAGGATCGTGGTGTAGCGGTAGTCGAACCCTTCCAACTTCGCGCGTTCGATCTTTTGACCAATGAAACGCTCAATTGCATCCACATGCTGCACGTCCTCGGCCACCATCAAGGTAAACGCATCACCGGTCGCCTCTGCGCGGCCCGTGCGGCCGATGCGGTGCACATAATCTTCCGGATGCTGCGGCACATCGTAGTTCACCACGTGGCTCACGCCGGAGATATCGAGACCGCGGCTAGCGATATCGGTGGCCACCAACACTTCAAATTTACCGTCACGAAAGCCCTTCAGTGATTTCTCGCGATCGCGCTGGGTACGATCGCTGTGCAGAATGGCCACCGCGTGATTCTCGCGTTTCAACTGATTGCCAATGCGATCGGCACCGTGTTTGGTGCGGCAGAAAATAATCGCAGAATCAAAGTCCACACTCTTGAGCACGGCGAACAGCAGATCCGTCTTCTGTCGCTCGGCCACCGGATAGATTACGTGCTTCACCGTTTCGGCCGGAGAACGACGCATGCCGATCTCGATGGTCTCCGGATCGTTCATGGCCCAGGAGATCAACGTCTCGATTTCGGGGGGCACGGTGGCGCTGAAGAGCGCGGTGACGCGATCTTTCGGACATTTTTCAAGAATGCGTTTCACATCCGGCAAGAACCCCATGTCGAGCATGCGATCGGCCTCATCCAGCACCACGTGGGTGATGCCCTTGAGTTTGGCGGAACCCTGCTGCATATGATCAAGCAACCGGCCCGGGGTAGCCACAACAATATCCACGCCGTTCTTCAGAGCCTCAACCTGTTTGCCGTAACCCACGCCCCCGTAGATGACCGCCACTTGATGATCGGTAAACCGCGCGTAATCACGGATAGCTGTTTCCACCTGCGAAGCCAATTCCCGGGTCGGCTCCAGAATCAGCACGCGGGAGGTACCATCAGGTTTCGGTAATTGCGACAGGATCGGCAGGGAAAAAGCACCCGTTTTACCCGTACCGGTCTGAGCGCTACCAATCACGTCTTTGCCCTCCAACAGCAACGGAATCGCCCGTAATTGGATGGGAGAAGGGTCGGTCCAGCCCATGGCCTTCACACCTTCGAGTACCGTTTTGGAAAGTCCGAGTTTGCTGAATGGCATAAAGCGGCGACTTAAACAGGTGCGGATGGGGGGCGCAAATCAATTCGTCGTTGAGCCCTGAGCCCGCTTAGCATATAAAGCGGGCGTTCGGAGCGTAGCACAGCCTGGTTAGTGCGCCTGTTTTGGGAACAGGAGGTCG
>DPAW01000367.1:468-705 GCA_003517285.1 Verrucomicrobiales bacterium | reverse complement strand
ATCACTCCGCTCCGACCATTTTTCTAATCCATGATGACGGCGCCGCCTGAAATCATCCGTGACGAGGCGGCACTGGATGCCGTCCTCACCCAACCTTCCCCCAACCTGCGCGATTTCATTTCGCAGGTGAACAGTCCGCTGGTGATCCTCGGGGCCGGCGGCAAGATGGGCCCCACACTGGCCGTGCTGGCCAAGCACGCGGCGGATTTGGCTGGGCACCCGCTGGAGGTCATCGCC
>DPAW01000367.1:0-132 GCA_003517285.1 Verrucomicrobiales bacterium | reverse complement strand
CGCCACCCGGCAATGGCTGGAGAATAACGGCGTACAAACGCACACATCGGATCTCACGGAGGCCTCCATTTGGGCGGAATTGCCGGACAGTGAAAATGTCATTTATCTCGTCGGCCAAAAATTCGGCACCGA
>DPAW01000300.1 GCA_003517285.1 Verrucomicrobiales bacterium | reverse complement strand
CGCGATGAAGGAATTCCTCGCGTTGCTAAAAAAGAGCTAGGCCTTTTTCAGATTCTTTGGATTCAGCGGCTGCAGATCTTTCGGCAGGAACATACCGTCCTTGCGGATGAGATCGCCATCGAACCACACCTCGCCTCCACCCCATTCCTTGCGCTGGATCAGCACCATGTCCCAATGCACGGCCGAGCGATTGCCGTTATCACATTCTTCATACGCCTGCCCCGGTGTGAAGTGCAGCGAACCGCCAATCTTCTCATCGAACAAAATATCGCACATTGGGTTCATCACAAACGGATTCACGCCCAACGAAAACTCGCCGATATACCGCGCTCCCGCATCCGTATCCAGAATCTCATTCAGCCGCTTCGTGTTATTACTAGTCGCCTCGATCACTTTGCCGTCCTTCAGCGTCAGCTTCACATTCTCAAACTTCGTACCCGCATACAGTGTGGGCGTATTAAACTGAATCGTGCCGTTGCAAGATTTCTTGGTGGGACATGAAAACACCTCCCCATCGGGAATATTCCGATCGCCCGCACAGGGGATCGCCGGCATCCCCGCAATACTGAACGTGAGGTCCGTGCCCGGCCCCACTAACCGCACCTCCTTCGCCTTGGTCATCCGCTTGGCCAGCGGCTTCATCGCCTTGGCCATACGACGGTAATCGAACGTGCATACATCGAAATAAAAATCCTCGAACGCTTCCGTGCTCATGTTCGCCGCCTGTGCCATGCTCGGTGTCGGCCAGCGCAGGACGACCCAGCGCGTCTTGTTTACGCGATAATTGAGCACCGGCCGCATCGTCTTCGAATAGGCCTGCATCACCTTAGGCGGTACGTCGCTCAATTCGCTGGTATTTTCTGCACCGCGAATGGCGATGTACGCCTGTACTTTTTTCATCCGATGCAGCTCCACATCGCGCGTCAGCTTCGCGTGCGAATCCGTCGCGCCCTTCACCAGCTCCCGCACTACGCGCGATTGGCGCGTTTCCACGATTGGATTTGCCCCCACCTTGCGCGCCGCCCGCACCAACGCAATGGTCATTCGATCGGGAATATCCGCCACATCAACAAACACGCTCTCCCCTTTTTTCAGGGCGCAGGAATATTCCACCAACAACTTGGCCAACTTATCGTATCGTGGGTCACTCATAAATTCTGTCGTCAAATTAAGCCCGCTTACCGCGTTGTCCAGCCTTCTCCTTTTTGCGCAGCGCCTTTTCGCGACGCTCCGTTTCCGCCCGCAGCAACGCCTCAGCCTGCCAGCCATTCGCCTGGGCCTTTTGCGCCAGCCGAAACAATTCCTCCCCCAAAGCCCGTTTGGCGCCGCCTCGCCGGCCTTTCGCCAACAACCCGTGCTTGCGCCCCTTCTTCGCCACCTCATGCGCCCGCATCAAGGCCGGTAAATGGCGTGGGATTCCGTCAAAGGCCGACTTCCGTTCGTTCGCCGTGCCTACCTTTTCCGTTTGCTTAATGGCATCCCACTGATCCCAAACCCCGTCCACATCCTTCACCTTCACACCCCCGAACACATGCGGATGCCGGCGAATCAACTTATCCGTAATCGTCTGGGTAATATCATCGAAATCAAACGCTCCCCGCTCATCCGCCATCTGCGCATGGAAAACCACCTGCAACAGAAGGTCCCCCAACTCCTCCAACATCTCGACGTCATCGCCCGCCTCGATGGCGTCGACGAGTTCGTACACTTCCTCCACCGCGTTCAACCGGATGCTTTGATGATCCTGTCCCTGATCCCAAGGGCATCCATCCGGTGCGCGCAAACGCGTCATGACCGCGCGTAATTCCTCAATCGGCTGTTTCTTTTTACACGCCATTAGAGCACCACCAAATGATCCCGGTGCACCACGACCTTGCCGGGATTTTCTTCCATTGCCGCCCGCGAATACTTCGCCACGCCTTGGGCAAACTCCGTCCCGTGCCGGTCACAAATCCTTACCACATCCCCGGCCTCAAAATCGCCTTCGCATTCCATCACGCCCGGAGCCAGCAAACTCATCCCCCGTTCTCGCAAGGCAGCCTTGGCGCCATCATCCACCACCATGCTTCCTTGTGGGTGATGAAAAAAAGCGATCCACCGCTTACGCCCCTTTAACTTTGCCTCGCCTGGCAAAAAAAACGTACCCACCGCTTCGGCCGCTAACACCTTGGCCAACACACCGCGCTGCATCCCATTGCCGATCAGCATCGGTATACCGGCACGCATTACAATCTCTGCCGCTTTCAGCTTACTGGCCATCCCTCCCACACTAGTGGAACTCTGTGTACCGCCGGCCAGTTTCCGTGTAGCGGCATCGATCTTTTTCACCGTGGGAACCAGCTTTGCATTGCCCTTGCCAAAATTGCGCACCAATCCCTCCGCCGTGGTGAGGAGTACCAATAAATCCGCCGGTAACAACGCCGCCACCAAGGCCGACAATTTGTCATTATCACCCACGGTCAGTTCCGTGAACGACACGGCGTCATTCTCGTTAATCACCGGCACGACCCCACGCGCCAACAAAGCCATCAGCGTGTTGCGGGCATTGAGATGACGGTCGTGATCCTGAAGGTCAGCATGGGTCAACAACACCTGCGCCGCTTGAATCTCATGCGCGGCAAATAGCTCCTGATACACTGCCATCAGGCGCGATTGCCCCACCGCCGCGCAGGCCTGGAGTTCCTC
>DPAW01000239.1 GCA_003517285.1 Verrucomicrobiales bacterium | reverse complement strand
GAACGGGAACGGGAACAGGAACGGCGCCAAGCACAGATCCGGACCTTTCGATTCTCATTGCCTATGCGCCGGATGTTGAAACCGAATTAGGCAGTTTAGCGGCGGTAACTGCTAAGGCAGGTCAATTGATCGCGGACTTTAATACCGCTCTTTCTGATAGTGGTATTTCGGGAGTCACAGGGAAACTTGCCGGAACTGTAAAAGGGTCCAAATCTTTCCAATATAACGAGGTGAGTGAGGCTTTGAGTTGGTTGTCCAGCGATGCGGCGATTGCTTCCGAGCGAACCACGACTAAGGCAGACTTGGTAAGTATTATAATCAACGGATCGGGAACGCCTGTTGGTGTACCGTTCATCGCAGGGATTGGGCATCTTCCAGGGTCTGCTGATGGCAGTAAAAATGCGGCATTTTCAGTTTTTCTCCATAATGTCGGCAGCGGTACATTTGTACATGAGTTAGGACATAATTTAGGTAGTCAGCACGATAAAGCTTCCGCCGATTCGAGCGGTGTTTTCCCATATTCCCATGGCAACCATTTTACGGGTAATGACGGAAAAGATTATCGGACAGTGATGGCATACAGCAAAAATGGAGAAACACGTGTGCTAAAGTTTTCGGGGCCGAACGTCCTCCACCAAGGTGTAGCGACCGGTAAAGCTGATTTGGACAATGCCAAATCCGTGGGAAACATGATACCAGTGGTTAAAAAGTATAACTAAAAACCAGAACCCTATCGGGAGACGAAGAAACAGGCCTAGGCCTGTTTTTTTGTCATAATGATAAACTGTCCTATGCTTGGAAGTTACACGGATCTCCGTTAGATGTGAAATGTGTTGGGTGGTCGGCGGATTGTTTACGCTTTTTTTTGGGGGATTTGGATAGGAAAGCAGGATGGAAAGCCGCGGCTATTGGTTTCTCCGGTTCCTGCTTAAGAGGTAAAATAAACTATGCCGCCGACTCCGGGATTTACTCTTCAGGGGGCGTGGGTGCGGTTGGATGCGTCGTTAGTGGAGCATTGGGTGAATGAGGAGACCAAGGGTCAGGGCCAGTCAAAATCATGGGTTGTTCTAAAGACATCTCAAATGGACGGATATCCCTATGACGTCCTCCCTTTTTTACATGCTGGATTGTTCAACTATCACAGTTTAAATTGGCGTTGATGGATGTGGCCTTGGAACGAGAGTTGATCCAGCGCTGTCAGGCCGGTGAGCCTGATGCGTGGGATGAGCTCTTTGCCGAGCATTATGCGGCAGTGGGGCGTTATGTGTTCCAACTCTCCAGTACCTTCACGCGTGAGGATTGCGACGAGGTGTGTCAGGAGGTGTTTCTCTCTGTGGTCAAAAATCTCGATCGATTTGGTGGCAAGAGCCGGTTGCAAACCTGGCTGTTTCGTATTGCGGCTAACAAGGCGAGAGATTACCGCGCCAAACAAGTCGCGGCCAAACGCGGTGGTGGCCAAGTGCCGTTGTCACTGCAAGCTGAGGATGAGGAGGGCAACCGGCTGATTGATCCGGCCAGTACCCTGCCTTCGCCCGATGGCGAGATGATGCGCGATGAAAAATGGCGACTGGTGGGGGAAGCATTGCACGAGCTAGGTGGGCCCTGTCAGGAAATTTTGGAGCTGAGATATTTTGGTGATTTGAATTATCAGGAGATCAGTACCGAACTGGATTTGAACGAAAAAACCGTGAGTTCCCGCCTCAGCAAATGCCGGGGCAAACTCGAAACTGTGCTACGCCGAATATTTTCCCGGGAGGAAACCGGCGTTTTGCCGTCTAAAGGATAAGGAATGTCGGAAAAACCGAACAACCCAAAGCCCGATCCAATCGAGCCCTGGCTGGAGGCCTACGCCGAAAAACGCCGTCAGGAACTGGATAAGCCGATTGAGTTGGACGAAGCCACCCGCACGCTGTTGCAGGGGGAAGTGAACCGTGTGTACCCACAGAAAAACGGCGTGTCAGAAGTGGCCGCTGAAGGTGGCTGGTCTGCATGGTGGACGTGGACTCTCGCCGGCGCGGTGGGTGCCGTGGCCATTGTGATCTCACTGGATCTTGGTAATTCCCGTCCGGCTGGAGCCACGGATATGGCTGCGGCTTCCGTGGGCGATGAGGCGCCCGAAGAAGCGCGGGCCGAGGCAGCGAATGCTTTGGAAGCTGAGCCGGCAGGTTTTTCTGCCCTGCCCGAAGCCAAGGCCCAAGGGCAAAACATGAATTTACGCGCGGCAACCGTACCGGCTTCGGCTCAGCCCGAGGCTATCTCGCCCGTGGTGCCTCGCCCAACCGTCGCATCGGGCGAAGCATCCATGCGTGCTGCGCCTGGCGGTGCTTTTACGACCGTGGTGCGCCAAGTGAATCCCACGTTTTACAAGAATCTCGCTGAGCTGCGGCAAAACTTTCAGCAGCGTCCAGACGAGGCTGCCGCCCGCAACCAGAAGCGGGATTTGCCCACGGCTGTGTTGGCGAATTTCCAAATCGAACGGCAAGGGCAGGAAGTGCGTATTCTGGATCAAGATGGCTCGGTCTACACCGGTCAGGTGATCAATGAGGAATCGTATGCTGCAGCGGATTCCGCGTCGGCCGGTGGTGGCGTGGATTCGGGAGCACCGCCCGCACCCAATGCGTCGATTGCCCTAAATGCGGTGCCGGCCAAAGGTCTTAATCAATTGAATCAACCAGGCCAACCCGCCAAGGCCTTGGCTGTGGCCCCGCCGGTCGGTCAGTTTTATTTCCGGGCACGCGGCACGAACAACACCCTGCGGCAAGTGGTGGTGATCGAAGCGACCCTGGATCATCAACTCACTGGTCAGGCGTGGCCGCACAAACGGGCTGCGACCGCTGACGTGAGAATGCAGGCGGATCCGAACACTGGATTACCTCCCCGCCGAATAACTCTACCCAAGCCCTCTGCCGGCGGCAACACGGAGGTGGCTGAAAAGGCCAAGAAGAAGATGGTCAAACAGGAAACCCAAAGCGCTCTCAACCGAAGCCGGCAAGCGGTTCGTAATTTACGCGTTCTGGGCAATGCCCGGATTGGTAAGGAGAATTTCCCGCTGAACGCCTATCAGGCTGCTGCTGCCGAGGTTCCGGCTGATAAAAAGGCGCTCAACGGCAGCCGCAAGTAGCTTCAATTAAAAGGCGCCATCAGCGTTTCGAGCAAACCGCTAACTAGGTTCACGCCTGCCCAAGTCACTGTGAAGAACAGGAACCATAGGGATAAGGCAACCACCGACACGCACAATCCCACCACCGCCAGATGCCGGCCGCGCAAACGGTCTTCGCTGGCGTCAATGGCGCGCAAGGCTCCGACACCCAACGGCACGGCTGCAATCGCCGGCAGTAGGAAAAAACCTAATGAAGCGCAGAACACGCACAGGATTGCCAGCACACTGGTCCGGGGCGACTCACTGTGTGCGTTGGATTGGTTGGATTCAAACGCGGCCGGCTCTTCGCTGCGATCCACTTGGAGTTTCTCTTCCATGCGGGATGATTCAGGCATAACCACCGTTTAACGTTCCTCTTTGATTTCCTTCAAGCGCTTGAAATCGCCGAGCGGCCGCTTGAAGGTTGCTTCGTAAGGTTTGTCCAGTAAATGCCTTTTGGCTTCGGCGGTATCCGCCTTTCCCAGCTTGGCAAATGGCCAGGTAATGACGTACATCGCGCCGCCCAAAACAGTGCCTGCGAGACTCAAAGGGCGGACGACGGCCTCAGCCATCATCGCCTCGGTGGATCCATCCTTAAGCCGTTCACGGGCTTCACTTGGTGTTACTATGAGTAGACACGCCACCACTGTTAGTGAAAAGGCACGGGACTTCATGTCCGAATATCTATCAAAAAAGCCTCGGGCTGTCGATGCTCAATTGATTCGTGGGCAGCGTGTTGGCCGGCTGTTTTCCGGGGCTGTTTCCGTTTGCCATCCCCACGTTCCCGCCGCAGAATCCCTGCATGTTGCTGCATTTCAATCGGGATGGGCAAGCTTTCGGGCCGTATCCCCTTGAGGAAGCGCGCGAGTATTTGAAGCGCGGCCAAATCCTGCCTACCGATCAGGCTTGGTATGAAGGCTGCGCAAATTGGATGCCGGTGGTGCAGGTGCCAGGTATGATTGGCGGTGGCGCAACTGACACGCCTCCCCCACCTCCACCGCCTTCGGCTGCCCCGGCGGGGCCAGTGGTGCTTGCCAGCTACAGCAATGCGACCATCAAGTTTAATAAAAAATTTTTCCAAACCGAGCTGGCGCGATTTCTCAAACTCAATCCAGAGGGGCAAACCGAGCAGCTTTTTATGCGGGTGCGAACCGGTGAAGAGTATGCCCTTTATCGCGTCGCAAAAACGGAGGGGGATCATTGCGTGATTCAGGTGGATGTCGATGGCGTGCGCAGGGATAAGCGCGTGGATTATTTCAACATCAATGACATTGAAATCCATCAGCGTTAGTTTGCTCTTCAGCCTGCTCCTGTGGGCCGACGGTTGTGCAGGGCCGACTGGTGCTGGTGAGTTGCGGATAATTGATCCCGTGCTGCAACCGCATGAAGATGCTGCTGAATTGGAACTGCTTGTTCGGCGGGCGCACGATCGGGTCAACGCGCAGCGGGCTTCGCTGGGAATGACTCAGCTGTCCTTGGACACTCGTATTTCCCGCGTGGCTCGGCGACACAGTGCGCGCATGGCCCAAGGCGGGGCGTTCAGTCATCAGGGGTTCAAACAACGCGCCACGGCCATTGGCCGTTTCATGCCTTACCGGACGGTGGCGGAAAATTTGGGGTACAATTACGGTAACGCCGATCCGGCGGCGCGGGCGTTTAACTCGTGGTTAAACAGCCACAAACATCGGCAGGCCATGGAGGATTCCCGCTTCACTCATACCGGTCTTGCGGTCGCCAAGAGTTCCAACGGCCGCTACTATTTTACGCAGTTGTTTTTGCTGCCTCGTTAAGCGCAGGCAATTGCCGCAAAAGTTTTCGGTGCGCGGCGGTAATGGGAAGAGACTCCAATTCGTCCCGACGGCACCAGCGGCCCTTGAGGGCACGGGACTTGTCAACGGCGTAAGCCATGAGTTGGATGCGGTACTTGGTAATCGTGTGCCGTACGGTGGTGAGAGGCTCAGATTGGGGCGGCTGCGGAATGCCGGGGCCGGTTTCGTTGTTGGGAAGTTCCCAAAACCCGGCATTGTGAAATCCTTTCGGCCGTTTTTGTAGCAGGATTCGGTTTCCTCGGGTGATCCAATAAACCTCGATGCTCCGGGCTTCTGTGCGAGCACGGGGCGGTGCAGTGGGTATGAGGTGGGTGGCGTTGTCCTTGCGAGCCGTACAGCTGCGTTTCACGGGGCAGTCCGTGCAGTTCGGTGAGCGCGGATGGCACACGGTGGCGCCGAGTTCCATCAGAGCTTGGTTGAGCGCGGCGCAATCTTCGGTGCTGCGCACGAGGGTTTCGGCCAATGACCAAAGTTCATTTTGCAGAACCTTGGCTTTGGGATCTTCGCGTCGGCCAAACAGACGGGTGAGGATGCGGATCACGTTGCCATCCACAATCGGCTCGGGGAGGTTGAAAGCGATACTGCTGATGGCACCGGCGGTGTAACGGCCAATGCCTGGCAGCGCGCGAATGGCCTCGGGGGTGTTTGGAAATTGACCTTGATGATTCTTGAGGATTTGATGGGCGGCTGCCTGTAGGTTACGGGCGCGCGAATAGTAGCCGAGTCCTTCCCAGAGTTTCAGTACGCGCTCAGGCTTGGCTCGGGCGAGATGGTTCACGGTCGGCAGGGCGCGCATCCAGCGTTCCCAATACGGGATCACGGTGGCTACCTGCGTTTGCTGGAGCATGATCTCAGAGATCCAGATGGCGTAGGGATCGCGCGTGCGCCGCCAGGGCAGATCGCGGGCATGCTTGCCATACCACGAAAGGAGTCGCGGCACCAATCGGCGGGCTTTGCGTTGTGCAGGGGGCTGGGGCACGGCCGAGCGTTGGGGTACGGTTAATGGGTTGTCAAAATGTTTTCCGTTGCATGGGCGGTTGGCTGGTGTAGACAGGGGCATGCGCTTAATTCTTTTAGTGGCTCTGATGTGTGCTGGTTCCAACACAGGCTGGACGGCGGAATGGGTTTCGATCTTCAACGGCAAAAATCTGGATGGCTGGACGCCTAAGATCAAAGGGCAGCCCGCGGGCAAGAACCTGCACAACACTTTTCGAGTGGAGGATGGATTGATGAAAGTGGGCTACGAGGGGTACGAGCAATTCGATGAACAGTTCGGGCACATCTTTTATAAGGAGAAGTTTTCTCATTACCGCATCCGGCTGGAGTACCGGTTTGTGGAGGAGCAGTTGAAAGGCGGGCCCGGCTGGGCCTGGCGGAATAGCGGCATTATGCTGCATTGTCAGGATCCCAAAAGCATGGCGGTGAATCAGGATTTTCCGGTGTCCATTGAAGTGCAGTTGCTGGGCGGCAAGGAAACAGGAAAACGCACCACGGCCAATCTCTGCACTCCGGGCACAAACGTGGTGATGGACGGCAAACTGCAAACACGCCATTGTTTCAGTAGCGCGTCCAAGACCTTTCCAGGTGATCAATGGGTGACCGTGGAAGTGGAAGTACGCGGAGCTGAGGTCATTGAGCATTTCGTGAACGGCGAACGCGTGATGCGCTACACCCAGCCGCAATATGATCCAGCCGATGGCGATGCAAAAAAACTCATCAAAGGAAAACAGTTGTCGCTAGGCGAGGGCTACATCTCGCTGCAGTCCGAGAGTCATCCGGTGGAGTTTCGCAAGGTGGAGATCAAGGTGTTGGACAAGAAGTAATGGCGGAACGGGCGCTCAATTCCTACACCTGTAAATTAACCGAGGACCAGGCGGCCCAGTTGGAGGCGCATTTACAGTTGCATAATTACGAAATGCGTACGGTGCCGCACACGCGATTTGCTGGGCATCGCGAAAAATTAAACGTCAACTTTTACACCAGCGGCAAACTGTTGGTGCAGGGCAAAGGCACACGCGAGTTCGTGGAGTTCGTGCTGGAGCCGGAAATCCTCAAGGAAGCCCGGTTGGGGTATGAGGCGGAGATTGATCCGGATTTCATTTGTCCGCGACTGGGGGTGGATGAATCGGGCAAGGGCGATTTCTTTGGGCCCTTGGTCGTCGCGGGCGTGTATGTGAATGAAGCGGTGGTGCGGCATTGGCAGGAGCAGGGCATCAAGGATTCCAAGAGGTTGACCAGTGACAAACGCGTGGCGGAGCTGGCAAAGATCATTCGGGAAACCCCCGGCTGCCTGTGGACAGTGGTGCCGATTGGGCCG
>DPAW01000275.1 GCA_003517285.1 Verrucomicrobiales bacterium | reverse complement strand
CTGCGTTTCGTGGCTTCGCCGGTGGCGCATGGGGATCTGGTGGTGATTCCCACAGCCAAGAACCGCGGCGTAGCCGCCATCAAAGTCAGTGCAGCCAAGGGCTATATTGGAGCCGGAGGTAAAGGCGAAGCTTGGCGCATCGATCGCGGCACACCGGATGTGCCCTCGCCGGTGATCTACAATAATCTTGTGTATCTCTGTCGTGAAAATGGCACGGTGACCTGTCTGGATGCTAAGACTGGCGAGCAGCTCTATTCCGAATCGCCCCATCGCCAAACCTACCGCGCCTCGCCGGTAGCCGGCGACGGCAAGATTTACATTACCTCCCGCGACGGCATGGTAACTGTGTTGCAGGCTGGCCGTGAATTAAAGGTGCTCGCCAAAAACAAACTCGCCGGCGGTCTCACCGCCTCCCCGGCCCTTAGCCATGGCCGGATTTACCTCCGCACACACGAGGCGCTGTACGCAATTGGGGAAAAATAATATGGGTTGTTGGGTTGTGTGGTGCCATCTTTATATGACTTAATCAATCAACGTGTCCGACCATCTACATCTATCAATTCAGCCGGATGTCTCTTTTCGGCCGAATTATTTTACCGTCGTCCTCAAAATCACCGACCCTAAGATGATGGGGAAAAAAGCAGAGTTTAAACTCGATCTGGCAAGTGATGTGCACGATTCACGAGCCGTCAATGATGCCAAGAATCTTTACGTGCACAATTTCACGGTGGATCGGACGGAATATCAACTGAAGATTCCAACGGATTCGTTTGATTGTTTCACCTATAAAGGAACACATGCTTCCATTGTGTTGCGAGCCAATCTGAAAGTGGATGATGCATGGATTCTTAAGGATTCAGAGGTGAGTAGGACGGCGCAACTTAGTTTAGTTGATACTCGGACAGGTGGTGGAGGGGATGCCAGCGCGGAGATCGATCCTTTTGATAATGTTAAGTTCAGCAAGAACTTTCATGCATTAACGCGGAAAAGAAAAATTGGATTTATATCTTTCTCAGTTATTTGTCTTATCTTGTTACTGGGAGGTTCCTTCATGTTAGCGGAACTTTTTTGGGATGAAAAAGGTATGGCTCTTTTTTATGTCGCCATATATGGCGTTGCTTTTTGTATTCTTTGGGTATGGTTCAAGAATAAACAGTTTAAATCATATTTGAATGTTGCTCTTCTGCCGACTCCGATTATTACTCAAAACACCCGATTGCAGATATCTCGAATTATCTCAGGGAAGTCCCAGGTTGATCTCGAAAACATGACTTTGCGAGTTGTGGCCTGCAATATGGAGAAAGGTCAATATGTGAGAGGTTCAGGGACTAATCGGCGCACTGTAAGCTTTCAAGAACCTGTTCGGCCGATTATTCTTTATAGTGAACGAGCGGGTCACATTCCGGCGCGGCAGGAGATCGGGGATCATTTTCCCGAGGAGGTTGATTTTGGACCGATGTTTAAGGCGTTGTATCCGCCCATGGAAATTTCGGAAACACACGGGCTCGCGGTATATTGGGAGGTTCAGTTGCTTCACGCCGAATTCATCGACCACGAATTGAAAGGGCCGACCGATTCAATTAAGGTTACCGATTTTTTTATTAAATGACCGGTTTTGATGATTTTCTTGATTTGAAAACGGCCTCATTCCGGTCGACGCGATTGGCGGTCTTTACAGGGGTGAGTGGATCCGGGAAATCGACGGCGATCCAATGGTTGATCCAACATCATCCTGATTTTCAGAATCGGCCCATCGAGCGGGTGATCGGAGGCGGATTGGATTGGACGGTGCCGGCAGTGGAAAATGGATTGGTGGTGGTGGATGATCTGATCCGTCCCCGTGAATTGTACAAACTGTTCCGGTTATTGATTCGGGGCAATCAAGTCTTGTTAGCCGCCCACTTACACCCTGCATGGTTTGCCCCGCTGCGAATCGGGTGGTCGACTCAACTGTGGCGGACGGATGTGAACCATGAAAAACTGGCGCGTCATTTGAAGGCGGAGCGGATCGAATTCACCCGGGCCGCTCTGGAATCGTATTGTGCCGAATACGGATCGAGCTACTTGGATATGAACCACATTCTGGAACGCTATCCCCACTGTAGTTTTGATCGTGCCCTGCGTTTATTTCGAAAATACTGCCGAATGGAACAAACCGCTTTAAATTCGTAGACACAAATTTAAATCATGGTAAAAACCATCCTCTTTGTTCTGGCACTGTCCGGAGTATCATTGTCCGTGGCCCAGCCGTTGGCGCAGCAGCAGTTTGCCATCAAAAAACCTACGCCAAAGTGGTTCGGTGAACGCATTGCGCTGCCACCCAAAGGATTTGCGCCGGATCTTGGTCTGAAGGGCATTGAGGAAATTCTTTTCGCGCCAGGGATGTTCAAGGCAGATCAGCCGGATTTTTTCACGTACGTGTTTCTCTTCGCCGTGGAAGCCAAACCGGTGCTGACCGAGGAAGTGTTACAGAAGGAACTGCTAACCTATTACGTTGGCCTATCGAAGGCTCGTCTGGGAAAACCGAATCTGGATACCAGCAAGTTCTCGGTGGACGTGCGTAAGGTGAACCAATTTGAAAAGAAACCGAACGGTGCGCTTAACGTGGCATCCTATGCGGCCACGGTGAATTGGATTGAGCCTTTTGCTACCCGTAAATTTCAAACGTTGCACTTTGAATTGCAGACTTGGAAATATGCAGGATCGCCGCACCAGTATCTCTTTGTGTGCGCTTCACCGCAGTCGCAAGATAAGATGATTTGGAAAACTTTACGCGAAATTCGGGCTAATCTGACTCTGAAGCGGACTCCAGTAAAAGAGTCGAAACCAGCCCCTGTCAAAGAGTAATTCTGCTGATTTCCTTACTATGGCGAGGTATGATCAGAATGGGGCAAATTTCCAATCGCTCTTCCTTCAAGTGTTTTATTCCCAAAGGTGAAGGCACTAGTTATATATCAACTGGTGCTGACAAATGATTATTGGAGGATTATAAAAAAAGATTAGAATTACAGTAGTCAAGAAACATCTGAGAATGGTAGTCTTTCTGCGTTGGAAAGGGCTGCGTTAGCCTTTCCAATGTATACATATAGCGCGTTGGGTACAACCGCCGGGGTGTAAGCCTCGGCGGTTGTTTTTTATTGGGGCGGTTTGCCGTCCTTGTAAGAGCGGGAAAAGTAGTAGGTGCCGTTATTGTCCTGGGCAATTTCGCTGAGTATGGGGTCCACGCCTTCGGGTCGGCGATGAAAGCCGACTGTGTTGACGCGGGTCATTTGATTCGTGTTCAGGTTTTGAATGAGGTCACGAACGGCATTACCGCCGCCGCGGCAGTTGAAACGGCCATCGGTGAGCAGCCAAATGGTGTCCGGCCCGATGCGTTCAAAGGAATCCTGCAGGGCATCCAACGGATTGGTGGATCCGCCGGGATCTTTGTCATCTACCCATGAAATGATGGAGTCCACCTCCCACTTGAAGCCGCGTTTGGATTCGCCGGGCATGGGCGTTGATCCGCTATCGAAAAAGTAGATGTAAAATTTTTTGCGCGGCGTGATTTTATAGAGGGCATCGACCATGGCGGCTTTGGCCAGATTCAGTCGGTTGTCATTTCGCATGCTACCGGATTTATCGATGATGAAGACGTGATGATTACCGTTGGTAGTGTTGAACACCTTGGTAATGGGGACTTCTTCAAAACCACCACAACAGCCGAGCATGACCGTGCTCGCGGCCCCCAGAGATTGTCCACCACTGGAGCGATGATGTTGGACGGTAAATTGGCCGATGGGCCCGAGATCGGCATCGGTGGAAAAATGGGCGCTGCCATCGGCCAGAACCACATTGCCCTGGCCTTTCATCAGGCCGGCCATGGCATCGCGAAATCGCACGGGCTCATCGGCTCCTAGCCAGCGGGCCTCAGCTAGATCGCATTTGCTGAGATTGCGAGTGGTCGCCAGCACCGTGCCGGGGCGGCCCAAGTCGCCGCCCTCGGACAGGAGATAACTGATGGCGTTGGGCGGGATGAGTTTTTCGTTGATGGGACTATATTTCTCCCAATCAGCTTCCGCACTCTCATTGTAAGCGGCGCGTTCCGGGTCCAATGGTGAGAGGAGAACTTTGACGGTTCCCAATTCGAGCTTCATCGGCGGCAGCGAAAAGATGGCCGCCGGATCCATGGTGAAATCATCCCAGCCGGAGCCGAGTTCCACTTTTTGATCGCTCGGGAGGATTTGCCAAGGCAACCTACCGTCGTGGTCGTTGCCGTACACATATAGGGCTTTACCGATCTGGGTCAGGTTGCCCAGGCACTGGATGCGTTTTGTTTTGGTCTTGGATTTGGCGACCGCCGGCAACAACAGGGAAGCCATGATGCCAATGATGCTGATGGCCACCAGCACCTCCACCAACGTGAAGCCGGTTTGGCGGGAT
>DPAW01000175.1 GCA_003517285.1 Verrucomicrobiales bacterium | reverse complement strand
GGATAACACCCGGTGATCAGGCACGAACGCGAAGGCGAACACACCGGCGCACTGGCAAACGCCTTCGTGTACCGCACGCTCTCCTTCGCTAACTGGTCAATGTTCGGGGTGATGGCAAACTTGTCCCCGTAACATCCAAGCACTGGACTCATGTCCTCAGCCGTGATCCACAATATGTTTGGTCGGTCAGCCTGTTCAGCCGCCTGCAAAACGCCACACACCATCAACAACGAAAAAAGAAAGCGCATGCCCCTTTGTAAATGCGCCCGCCCAGATTGGCAAGGAGGAGGGGCTTCTTTCCTTGCCCGGTTCGGTGAGGCGGGGGATGATTGCTGCGGTGAATGGGTTTCGATTATTTCTGGGGTTGCTGATGCTGGTGGCCGCGTTACCGGTCTTAAATGCTGAGGTACGCCTGCCGCGTTTCTTCAGTGACCATATGATTCTGCAGCAGCAAACCCATGCCGCAATTTGGGGCTGGGCAGATGCGGGGGAGTCTGTCTCCATAAAGGCTAGTTGGGGAACTTTGGCTTCGACCAAAGCCGACAAAGATGGTCAATGGAAATTATTCCTGAAAACTCCTAGACCAGGGACAGGTCACACTCTGCAGGTTAAAGGGTCAAACCAGATTCAAATCAAGGATGTCGCTATTGGGGAGGTCTGGCTGTGTCTGGGGCAATCGAATATGGGGTGGTCTGTGGCCAATTCCTTCGAGGCGGAAAAAGAGAGTGAAGTTGATCTGCCGCAATTACGCATTTTTAAATCCGCTCGTGAACATTGGCACGAGCCATTGGCGGAAAATCTTGATCGTCTGAGCCGCTGGAAAAAATGTGATCCGGAGTCCGCATCCGAGACTTCGGCAGTTGCCTATTATTTTGGAAAGAAACTGCATGAAGAACTCAAGATACCGGTAGGCATCATCCAGCGGGCCTACGCCGGCACGCCAATTGAAGGCTGGATGCCTTGGAGCATCCAGAAGGGCGACCCTCGTGCCCAATCGCAAAGACAACTCCTAATTGATTTCGCCGAACGCCGGCGCCGAAATCAGGGCGAGAGTAAAGAGAAGGCGCTCGCGACGTTTGAAAAAGAGTTGGCCGAGTACAACGCCAAGATCGACGCTGGACAAACAATGAAGAATGCCTTTCGCCAGTTAATGCCACCCACCATCACGCGTCCTGGCACACTGGGGCATCAACATCCGGCCAACATTTTCAATGCCATGATTTACCCGATTCGTCCCTATGGAATCCGCGGTATCATCTGGTATCAAGGCGAACGCAATTCAAAGGACGTGCCTCAGGCGGTTCATTATCAGAGTCAGTTGATCAAACTCATTGGCTACTACCGCAATTCCTGGCACAAGATGTCCGACGGCAATGTTTCCAAAGACTTTCCCTTCCAGTTCACCCAATTACCAAGCTGGAATCCGCCTCAAACTAGGCCAGTTGAAGGATTGGAGGCCACTTGGGCTGCAAACCGTGAATCCATGCGACTTGCAAATCGAACGGTTCCTAATGCGGCAATGGCAGTGACTATTGATACTGGGGATACAATCGCCTTACATCCAAAGAACAAAAAACCCATCGGCCAGCGTCACGCCTATCTCGCCCTTCAGCAAACCTATGGACGCAACATCCCAGCATCTGGTCCTGTTCTGAAACGACAGGTAATCAACGGAAACACGGTGATTCTTGAGTTTGACTCTGTTGGCTCGGGGTTGGTGTCCGCACGGGCGGGAGCACTCGATGCCTTTGCAATTACGGGCAATGACGGCAAGTGGCATTGGGCAAAAGCTGAAATCAAGGGGGACAATATTATAGTTTATTCAACAGAAGTTACGAAGCCTGTAGCTGTTCGATACGCTTGGGCAATGAACCCCTCACGACGAAACCTGCTTTATAATCGTGAAGGCTTCCCCGCATCTCCGTTCCGCACGGATAATGAGCCACTTTTTAATCCTGAAGCTGAATTGGTAACCGTACTAAAGCCAGCCAAGCCAAAAGGATACGAGCCGGTCGACTGGAAGCGTCCGCCGATGCACCCCTAGCTTCTTGTTATTCATATCTCGGCATGCTAGTCCAAGGGCATGCCTTTTCATTTCTTTGTCCTGCTTTGTATCACCGTGTTCACTGTTTCAGCAAAGGAGAGACCTAACGTCATTTATATCCTGGCAGACGATCTCGGTTATGGTGATCTGTCTCATGCCGGAGGCAAGGCTGCTACGCCACATTGTGACCGGTTGGCGCGTGAGGGCATGCGCTTTACTGACGCACACACTACGTCGTCCGTTTGTACCCCCACGCGCTATGGAATTCTCACCGGCCGTTACAACTGGCGTAGTACACTGAAGAAGAGTGTGCTCTGGGGCATGTCCGAACCGCTCATTGAAAAGCAACGCCTAACCGTGCCCGGTTTTCTGCGGCAACAAGGGTATCATACGGCGGTGGTCGGTAAATGGCACCTCGGGCTCGGCTGGCAGATGTTGCCCAATGGCGAAAAACGGAAACCTAACACCGGCGCGCCTAAGGGCGACGGTTGGCAAATTGATTACAACAAAAAAGTCACCGGTGGACCATTAGCGATCGGCTTCGATGAATCTTACATCATCCCGGCGTCGCTCGATATGTTTCCGTATCTGTATTTGAAAAACGACAAACCCACTGCGTGGGCTAACACCACAAAGGCCTTCCATCGGCCTGGCCCGGCAGCAGAGGATTTTGAAGCGGTCAATTGTCTCATCGATTTCGCCCGCGAAAGCCGCACGTACATCGCCTCGAGAGCGGAAAGCAAGAAGCCCTTCTTTCTTTACGTGCCGCTCACTAGCCCGCACACGCCCATTGTGCCGTCCAAAAAATGGCAGGGCAAATCCGGTCTCGGCACCTACGGCGATTTCCTGATGGAAACCGACTGGGTCGTCGGCGAAGTGTTGGCCGAGCTGGATCAACAAAACCTCGCCGATAACACGATCGTCATTTTCACGGCTGACAACGGTTGTTCGCCGCAGGCCAAAATCCCCGACCTCACCGCCAAGGGCCACAAGCCGAATGCCAACTGGCGCGGGCACAAGGCCGACATCTACGAAGGCGGTCATCGCGTACCGTTCCTCGTTCGCTGGCCCGGCAAAGTGAAAGCCGGAAGCAGCTCCGGCGAAACCATCTGCACCACCGACCTCTACGCCACCCTCGCCGACATCCTCGGCCAACACCAAGCCATCCCCGCCCACGCCGCTGAGGATTCCTTTACCATTCTACCAGTACTGGAGGGCGTGGCACATCGCAAGCCGCTGCGGCCGTTCACCATCCATCATTCCATCAATGGCTCCTTCGCCATCCGTCGCGGCCCGTGGAAACTCATCCTCTGCCCTGGCTCCGGCGGTTGGAGTGCGCCGCGCCCCGCGCAGGCGTTGAAGAATAAGGAACTGCCGCCTGTGCAGCTCTTCAATCTGTCCGACGATCCCGGCGAACAAACCAACCTGAGTGCTAAGGAACCGCAGCTCGTCCAGGAACTCGTCGCCCAACTCGCCGCCGCTATCCGCAACGGCCGTACCAACCCCGGCCCAAAGCAGTCCAACGAAGGCTGGCCGGCCACGTTTCATAATCGTGTTCTTTCAGCGTTCCCTGAATTGAGGAATTAATTCCAATGTGGTTGATCTGCTTACTGTTTTGCATCCTCTGTGTCTCCGACGTAAAGGCTGCGGCGATTGCCAAGCCCAACGTCCTCTTTATCGCCATTGATGATTTGAACGACTGGATCGGTTGCCTCGGCGGCCATCCGCAGGCTCGCACGCCCAACCTCGATCGGCTGGCCGCCTCGGGCGTACTCTTCACCAACGCCCATTGCCCAGCCCCCGCCTGCAACCCCTCGCGCACGGCCATTTTCACCGGCCGTTCCCCGCACCGCTCCGGTTTGTACGCCAACAACCAAAGCATGCGCGAAATTTTGCCCAAGGCCGAGTTGTTGCCCAAGACCTTCTCCCGCGCCGGGTACTGGGCCAGCGGTTCCGGCAAGATGCTGCACTACTTCATCGATGCCCAATCGTGGGACGAATATTTCCCGAAAAAGGAAACCGAAAATCCCTTCCCACGCACGCTCTACCCCAAGCAACGGCCCGTGAGCATTCCGCGTGAGCCGTGGCAATACGTCGAAACTGACTGGGCGGCGCTGGATGCCACCGACGAGGAATATGGCGGCGACCATCTCGTCGCCCAATGGGTCAGCCAACAGCTCACCAAAAAACATGACCGCCCCTTCTTCCTTGCCTGCGGCATCTATCGCCCGCACGAGCCCTGGTTCGTGCCTAAGAAATATTTCGAGCCTTTTCCGTTGGACTCCATCCAGTTGCCGCCCGGTTACAAGGCCGACGACCTCGACGACCTGCCGCCCGAAGGCAAACGCCGCGGGCCCAACCGTTACTTCGCTCACATCCGCAAGCACGAGCAATGGAAACCTGCCATGCAAGGCTACCTCGCCTCCATTTACTTTGCCGACACCATGCTCGGCCACGTGCTTGATGCCTTGGAGAAGGGGCCCAACGCCGATAACACTATCGTCGCGCTCTGGTCCGATCACGGCTGGCATCTCGGCGAAAAACAGCACTGGCAAAAATTCACCGCTTGGCGCGTATGCACCCGCGTGCCGCTCATCCTGCGCGTGCCCAAGGGCGCCTCTGGCTTGCCGGCCGGCACGCGCCCCGGCGTCAGCGACAAACCCGTCAGCCTGCTCAGCCTCGCGCCCACGCTCACCGAGCTCGCCGGTCTGCCGCCGCATCCGCATCATCATGGCCCAAGCCTGTTGCCACTCCTGAAAACCCCCAACGCTGATTGGCCGCACGTTGCCCTCACGCACTTGGCCCAACCCGGCAGCTTCGGCCTCAGCGCCGAACGCTTCCGCTACATCCGCTACGCCGGCGGCGATGAGGAACTCTACGACATCCGCGCCGACCCCCACGAATGGCGTAACCTCGCCCAAGACGAACAACACGCCGCCACCCTGCGCCGCCTTCGCGCTCTGGCTCCGAAGGAATTCGCCCCCGCTGCGCAACCTTCGTTGGACGCCATGCCGTCCCTGAAATGGTTACCCCTCAAGATCGCCGACGCGGCACCCGCCTCCAAGCCCGTCGGCGGTAGCTTCGACGTCATATTTGTCAATCGTCGCCCGCAACCGGTGCAGTTGTTTTGGATGACTCTCAATGGTGACCGCCGCCACTACGCCACCATTGAGCCCGGCAAAACCAAGAGCCAACGCACCCGCCCCGGCGCCGTATGGCAAATCGCCGATGGCACTCAGGCCGCCCGTCCGCTGGGCTACTTCCGGGTGGACGACCGCGCCGCTAAGGCAATCGTGCCGAAGTGAAAGCCTCAAACTTCTCTTCGGAGAAAATCAGTCATAATGAAATGCAATCTTTTTTTATTTGTCCGCCCTCGCTATAATTAAAGAGATTTGAGGCTGAGCTGCTGGGTTTTTTCGATGAAACATTGGTCCTATATTGGTATTTTTTTGCTGGCCAGATTTAGCTGCCTGGCAGCGGCGCCTTTGGATTACGGCCGAGATATTCGGCCAATCCTTTCGGATGCCTGTTA
>DPAW01000218.1 GCA_003517285.1 Verrucomicrobiales bacterium | reverse complement strand
GCGGTCTATCGCCAAATGGCCGCGGAAGTGGGCAAAGCGATTGTGGGACAGCACGAGGTAATCGAGCAGCTCTTCATCGCCATTTTCGCCCGCAGCCATTGCCTGTTAGAAGGCGTGCCGGGTCTGGCTAAAACATACACTATCAAAAGTCTATCCGAGGCCATGAGCCTCTCGTTCCGCCGGGTGCAGTTCACACCAGACCTGATGCCGGCGGACATCACCGGCACGGATGTGATCCAGCAGGACGCTGAGGGGCGGCGCCAGCTGGTTTTCCTGCGCGGCCCGATTTTCGCCCAGTTAGTTTTGGCGGATGAGATCAACCGCTCTCCCCCAAAGACCCAAGCCGCTCTGCTGGAAGCCATGCAGGAGCATTCGGTCACCATCGGCGGCCAGACTTATGGTCTGGAACAACCGTTCTTTGTGTTGGCTACGCAAAACCCCGTGGAACAGGAAGGCACCTATCAGTTGCCCGAGGCGCAGAAGGACCGGTTCATGTTTCACATCAAGGTCAATTATCCGAAGAAAGATGAAGAAGCGGAAATTATCCGCCGCACCACCGGTGTGCACAATGATCCTATTCAGTCGGTGATCAACGGAGATGAAATTATCCAGTGCCAAAAGATCGTGCGTAAAGTGCCTGTGCCGGATCACGTGAATGCTTACGTGCTTGATCTGGTGCGCCGTTGTCGGCCCGATGATGCTGAGGCGTTACCGTTCACGCGGGAGTTGATCAGTTGGGGGCCGGGACCGCGTGCCTGCCAACAATTGATTCTAGGCGGTAAGGTCCGCGCCATTTTGCAGGGGCGCCCGAATGTGGTGCCTGAGGATATCGCGGCCTTGGCGCATCCTGTCTTGCGCCATCGCATTGTGCCCACTTTCAACGCGGAAGCCGAAGGCATCACCGTGGACCATATCATCGACCGCGTTTTGCAGGCTGTGCCGCAACAACCAGCCGGGGCCGCCTTGTAGCGTGCTCGGGCCGGCGCCGTTTGATTCATGGCACCGTTAACCGACATGTTGCAGCCTGAAGAGCTGCAAAGCATCGCCAACCTTCAGTTGATGGCGAAGCAAACTGTTGAAGGAGCCATCACCGGCATGCACCGCTCGCCACACAAGGGGTTTAGTGTGGAATTCGCCCAGCATCGTGAATATGTGCAGGGCGATGAGATTCGCCGGGTAGACTGGAAGGTGTTTGCCAAGACCGACCGCTACTTCGTACGTGAGTACGAGGAGGAAACCAACCTGCGTGCGATGTTGTTGGTGGATGCCAGCGGGAGTATGGGATACGCCGGCGAAAGCGGCCAAACAAAGCTGCAGCATGCACTCAAGCTGGCCGCGTGCCTGGCGCACATCATTATGAGGCAAAGCGATAGCATTGGTCTCATGACGTTTGATACCGATATTCGCGCGCACATTCCGCCGCGCTCCAGCAATCGTCACTTGCGCGTGCTCTATGAGGAAATGCTGCACACAAAGCCGGGCGGTGAGACGGATCTCTCCAAGGTCTTTCATGACATCGTGCCGCGTCTGCAAAAGCGGGGGATGATTTTCATTATGTCCGATTGTTTTACCGATGTGAAAGAACTGCTCAAGTCGCTGGCGCATTTTCGGCATGCCTCGCATGAGGTGGTGATCTTTCATGTGATGGATCGTGACGAGGTGGAGTTTCCTTTCGATGCTTGGACGCGGTTTGAAAATCTGGAACTGGCCGGGGAATTTCGGATGGTGGATCCAACCAGTTTTCGGGCAGCTTACCTCGACAACTTTGCGAAGTTCACCGCCGCACTTAAGGAAGGCTGCCAGCGGCACCGGATTGATCTGGTGCCGATGTACACGCACGAGAGTCTCACTGATTGTCTGGCGAGATTCCTGCGGCAACGACAGGGGGTGGCATGAGCTTCATGAACCTAGCATTGGTGGGGGGCGCGGCGGCGGCAGCCATTCCCATCCTCGTACACCTCATCAGCAAGAGCCAGCATCGTGAGGTGAAATGGGGTGCCATGCACTTGATTGAGCTCACACTCAAATCCCAGCAACGCCGGCTGCGGTTTGAGCATTGGCTGCTCATGCTGTTGCGCTGTGCCATTCCTATTTTGCTGGCGCTCTGCATGGCGCGGCCGATTCTCAAGGGCACGGCGGCCCTGTGGTCCAACGCAAAGACCTCCCTGTTGGTGGTGTTGGACAATAGTTACTCGTTGGACTTCAAGGGCGCCGGCGGCACGAACTTCGAGAAGGCCCGCGACACCGCCGCGGAATTGGTGCAGGAACTGCAGCGGGGTTCGGATGTAAACGTGGTGCTCATGAGTGATCCCAAAACGCCGTTGTACGATACCTCGGTGTTTAACACCGAGGCGGTAGCCGAGGAGCTTAAGGCTATGCAGGCTGGTTTTGGGCAGGCGCAGGTGAGCACCGCACTGGAGTACGGTGCTGAGCAGTTGCTGAACATGAACCACCCGCACCGTGAGGTGGTGCTCATCAGCGATTTCCAGCGGATCAGCTGGCCCATGGAGGAAGGTGAGGCGGCATTGCGCACGCGGGTGGGCCAGCAGTTGCAGGGGCTTGAGATGCCGCCGAACCTCACGCTGTTTCATGTGGGCGTGGAAGGCCGGGAAAATGTCTGCGTGGAAACGGTGTCCACCTCGCACCTGTTGCTGGGCATCAATCAAACGGTCACCGTGCAGGCGTCGTTGCGTAATTACGGCGAACGCAATCACGAGGCCTTGCGGGTCATCTTTCATGCCGACGGCAAGCCGGTGGATGAACAACAGATTCCACTCGGTGCCGGCGAACGCCGGCAGGTGCGCTTCCGGCATTCCTTCGATACGCCTGGCTCGCATGTCATTGAGGTGGCCACCGATGCCGATAGCCTCAAGGCCGACAATATTTTCCGTGCCAGCATTCCTGTTTGGGACAAGGTGCCTGTACTGGTGATCAATGGTGCGCCGGATACGGAACCGCTTAAGGGCGAGACGGATTTTCTGCAGATTGCCTTGCAACCCTACCGCGAGGGCGGTGAGCCGGATTTAGTGGATTTGTTGGAGTCGCGCATCATCAACGTGGCCGATTTTAACGCCGCGGCCATAGGTGACACGCGCGTGGTGGTGTTGGCCAATGTCAGCCAGCTGCAGCGCAGTCAGTTGAACGAGCTGCAAACGTTTGTGAAAGACGGCGGCGGCCTGATGATCTTTGGCGGGGATCAGCTCGATCAACGCTGGTACAATGAGCAACTGCTGCCTTACGGCCTGCTGCCGGCGCGCCTCGGGGAGGTCGCCGACAAACGCAATGATCCGGACCCATTCACCCGCATGGTGGTACAGCGCTTTGATCATCCAGCCTTGAAGGTTTTTAGTAACCCGCGCAATGGCGACCTAGCGTCCGCCGAGGTGCGCCAATGGCACCGGACTGTGGAGGATCCGGATAACGAACTGGTGCGGCCTCTGGCGCGGCTTGAAACAGGGGATGCCTTTCTGATCGAAAAAATCTACGGTAACGGCCGCGTGTTGTTTTGCGCGACGGCCTGCGATGATGCGTGGAGTTCACTGCCGTTGCGGCCGTTCTTCGTCCCCTTTTCCCAAAGACTGTGCACCTACCTGGCCTCCTCGGTGATGCCGTCGCGTAATCTTGGCGTAAACGAAAAAGCGGTCGCTCATTTTCCTGCGGATCAAGTCGGGCAGGAAGTGATGGTGACGGATACAGAGAACGAACAATACACGCTGCTTATCGAACTGCGTGGCGGTCGCGGCGTGGCCACCTTCGAGGAAACGGCGCGACCGGGACTGTACACCATGCAGGGCCCCACGGGGGAGGCGATTCATTTTGTGGTGAACACGCGCCGAAGCGAGAGCGATCTCAAACAACTCACGCAGGAGGAACGCCGCGGCGTGGCGGCGGCCATGAACGCCGATTTGGTGCAGGACCTTGGTGAGTATCGCGACCTCGACCATTCCCGGCGGTTTGGTCAGGAGATTTGGAAACCGATCTTCGCGTTGGTTTTGTTTTTCCTGTTTTTTGAACTCTGGCTGGAACGCCGCATGGCGCGTCAACGG
>DPAW01000118.1 GCA_003517285.1 Verrucomicrobiales bacterium | reverse complement strand
TAGGGCGGAAAAATCGCGGTTAGCAGCCCGGGCAATCCAGGCTTGGAGCTGTGGCAGCGGGCGTTCGCTTTGTTCGGCGCGCAAGCGCGTGAGGAAAGAGAGCACTACGCCGAAGGCGGCGGCGATGCCCAGCCACAGCCACGGGCCGGATTGATCGTGCATACGGTAGAGGCCCATGCCGATGGCGGCCAGTAGGCAGAGATGCACCAGCTGGTCGCCGCCGAGGTCGAGCCACTTGCCGGTGCGACTTTCCTTGTGCAACATGCGTGCTAGATCGCCGTCCACGCAGTCAATGATTGCGGAACATTGCAGCAACACGGCGCCCAGAATCATCAGGTGCGCTTCGCCGCGTGCGAAACAAACGGCTGACAACATGCCGATGCCGGTTGCCACCACCGAGATGGCGTTGGGCGAAACGGGTGTGTGAATCAACAGCCGCGACGCGAGCCTCCCCACTGGCCGGTTGAAGTTGCGGTCCATGAAACTGTCGGTCTCCAACCCCATGGTATCCCACAAGGCGTCTTCGGCCTGCACCGCGGTGAGGCCGTCCTTGACCGGTTGTGCGACGCCGAGGGCTTCCACCTTAGGACGACGTGGAAGGGAGGCTTCCAGCGAGCCGGTCCATTCCATGGCCACGCCGCAGGGCAACAATTCATGCCCAGGCCCGTGCAGGCGGCCCTGCTTGTTCATCACCCGCTCAAGGTCGGTCCGTTGCAGGGCCAGGTTTCCGGGGATCAACAGTGTGGGCTCGTGCAAGGCGGGTTCATCGCGGGTGAGATGTACCTCAATCTTTAGCCGGGTTAAGGCGGTGAATTTCGGTTCCGTTTCGCCTTGCTGGATGAAGATTGCCGTGGCGCCAGCTTCGTGCGCGGCAATGATGAGCCGCTCCAGCACCGACAAGCCCGCCAGCGTACGCTCGCAGGCCGGATCATCGGCAAAAATCAGAACGGGCAAACCCACGTCAGTTTCGCAAGCCAAACCCGCGTTTTGCCGCCAAGGCAAGGGAAATGAATCAAAGGGACTGTCAATGTCCCACCCTGCGTGGCATCGTGAGGCGGTCTGTATGGGAGTGCGTCCGGAGATCATTCATTTGCCTTGGGATCAACCGATTGTGGCTACCGCCGTGGATTGGTTGGTGGCGGACGCGGGTGGTGACAGGGTGGACCTGAGTGAGACGTGGGTGCTTTTGCCCACGCGCCAAGCGGGCCGACGTTTAAGGGAAGCCTTGGCGTGGGCTTGCCGCGAACGAGGCGGTGTTTTTCCGCCCCGAACAGGTACGCCGTTTCAGTTGCTGAATCACCAGGAAACCCAAGTCGCGCCGGAGGTGGCGTGTATCGGGTACTGGGTGCAACTCCTCGAGGGTCGCATTGTCGAGACGTGTCCGAACTTGTTTCCGGCGTTGCCTGATCAACGCGATTTTGGATGGCGCCGCAAAATGGCCGAGGCGCTCCACGCGATGCGCGCCACGTTGCTGGAAGGCGGTTGGGATTGCGCGCAGTTGGCCGACTCAGAACATTGCGAAGAGGAGGCCGGTCGCTGGCGGGATTTGGCGCGATTGGAGGCGGCGTATCGGGAGCGGTTGACGCAAGCCGGTTTGGTTGATGTCCATGACGTACGCCGTGCCGCGGCGGATACTCCAGAGCTCCCGGATGTTCGCCGCGTGGTGATGCTGGGGGTGACGGATATTTCTCCGGTCATTGAGCAGACGCTGACGCGTTTGATGGATCAGGGAGTGCAGGTACAGCTTGTATGTTTTGGGCCTAGCGAAGGTATGGATGACTGGGGCCGGCCGTTGCCTGAATTTTGGAACGGCCGTTCCTTGCCTGTTACCGAAGATCATCTGGCACCTGCACTGGACGAACGAGCGCAGGCCGATGCGGCGGTGGCGCGAGTGAAGCCGTACCGCAAACAGGTGCACGACCGCGTGGCGGTTGGGGTGGCGGACCCAGCGGTGTTGCCGCATCTGGAACGCACCCTGGCCGATGAAGGGATTCCTGTATTTAACCCGGACGGTCGACCGTTAAGCCGGACGCCTTTGTTTGTCTTTTTGAAAACGCTGCATGTGCTGATGCAGCAGCCGAGTTTCCTCCGGGCGGCGGCGTTTCTGCGGTTGCCCGACGCGTGGGCTTGGGCGAAGGGCGAAGATGAGCAGTTTACCTCGACCCGTTTGCTGGCCGGTTTGGATGAAATCCATAAGAACCATTTACCGGCGAGTCTGGAGGATGCCGTTCGATTGCATTTTGACGGGGATCGGATTCAAAACCGAATTGTGGCGCGCACCGCCCTGAAACGGTTGGCCGAAGCTTTGAGGGCCTTTGAGCGGGAACGACTGAGCCGCGGTCTGGCGGGGTTTCTAAATGCGGTGTTTGCCAGCCGCGAGTTTCGAGAAGGAAACCCAATCGACAAGATGTATCTTGAGACTGCGCGCAGTTTCATGGATCGACTGCGCGAATGGGAGTCGGCGATGGGCGAGGCCGACGTGCCGGCTGATGAAGCATTGGCGCTGCTCTTGGATGCAGTGGGCCAAGAGGCAGTATTTCCGGAACGCAGCGGAGCGGCGGTGGATATCCAGGGCTGGCTTGAATTGACCTGGGAAGATGCGCCACATCTGATCGTGGCCGGGTGCAACGAAGGGCATCTGCCGCAATCAATTGTGGGAGACCGGTTCTTGCCCGAGCAATTGCGCGAACGCCTTGGGCTCATCACCAACGCGCAACGTTTGGCCCGGGACGTGTATTTGCTGGAATTGCTGCTGCAATCCCGAAGCAGGCACGGCCGCGTGAATTTGATCCTCGGGCGGCAACGCGCGAACGGCGATCCCCTTCGGCCGTCGCGTGTGCTGTTGCGTTGCCCGGATGAACAATTGCCGGACCGCGTGGCGAGTTTGTTTCAAGAGCTTCCGTCACCGGCGTCAACCCCGGCCTGGAAACTGCCGTGGACGCTAGCGCCCCGTGCTGTGCCTCCGTTGGAGCGGCTGAGCGTGACCGCGTTCCGTTCCTTTCTGGCCTGCCCGTTTCGGTTCTATCTCAAACATGCGTTACGCATGGAATCGATCGATACCTCAAAACGCGAATTGGACGCATTGGATTTCGGTTCGTTGGTGCATCAAGTGGTGGAGGATTTCGGTCGGGACGAAGCGGCCCGCGAGCTGGCGGATCCGAAGGCGATTCATAATTATTTTGTCGAACAACTCCGCACCGTGATCGCAACGCGCTATGGCTCGAAACCGCCGTTGCCGGTGCAGGTTCAGGCGGAGATTGCCGAACGCCGGTTGCAGGCAGCAGCCCATGCCCAGGCAAAGGAATACGCGGCGGGCTGGCGGATCACCGGCACGGAAAGAGAAATTGATGGGGAAATTAACGGACTGGCGGTGCGTGGCCGGATTGATCGGGTGGAGCGAAATGAAGAAACCGGCGTGTTGCGCGTGCTGGATTACAAGACTTCCGGGAAGGCAAAATCTCCACTGGATGCGCACACCGCCCGGCGCACCGATACCACCCCGGACTACGCGGCGGTGAATGTGGTGTTGAAAGGCAAGGACCGGCCCCGTGGCTGGGTCGATCTGCAGTTGCCGCTGTATTATTGGGCTTTGGAAACGGAAGCCGATAACGGGTTGCAGTTGGGGTATTTTAATCTACCCACGGTCGGGGCTGACACGGGGGTGCAGCTGATGGAAGGGTATTCACCGGACATGCACATCAACGCGATGGCATGTGCGACGGCCATTGTGGATCGTGTTCAGGCCGGTGAGTTTTGGCCGGCTCGAGAAAAGGTGCGCTACGACGAGTTTGATCCCATCCTGTTTGGTCAGGTGGAAATGGCAGCCCAAGCACCGGCATGGGGGGAATGCAATGAGTGACTCTGGATCCATTCTCGGCAGTGAAATGATCCGGGCCTCGGCGGGCTCGGGCAAAACGTATCGGCTGGTGAATCGCTACATCCGCCTGTTGCTGATGGGCCAGGCGCCTGAGCGGATCATTGCGCTGACCTTTACCCGCAAGGCGGCTGGGGAATTTTTTGAAGGTATCTTGAAACGACTGGCGGAGGCCGTGGCGAATGAAGCCCAGCGGGAGAAACTATCCAAGGACATCGGGCTGTATGAACTGACCGCCGCCGATTATCGACGAGCCCTGCGCGAGTTACTGGAGCGGATGCCGCAACTGGCCCTCGGGACGATTGACGGATTTTTCCATCGTGTACTCGGGATGTTTTCGCTTGAGTACGGTTTAAGCGGCGAATTCGAGATCATGGACGAGTTCACTGCGCAACGCGCGCGCCTGAGGGCATTGGATCTGTTGTTCGCGACAGCCGAGGCCAGTGAAGCCGATCGCCAGGCGTTGTTGAAGTCGTTCGAATTAATGTCCGCTGGTCAGCAGGATCGCCGCATTTACGATGTGCTTGAGCAGTACCTTCGGGATTGTCATGCAATGTATCACAGCGCCTCCGGGGAAAATTGCTGGGGCCAACCCGAAACGATTTGGCCTCAGGGTAATCCGTGGCCTGTTCAACCGGGGAATCCGGCGGCACTGGTGCAGGCCTTTCGGGATGCACTGGAAGCAGAGACCGGGTTTGATGATGTAGATGCGCGCGCGCGGCCGGCGTGGCAAAAGTCGGCGGACCATCTTCAGCAATGGGAGCCTGGTAAGGATTTACTCGGCTCTGCTACGCTTTTGAAAAAGGCGTTCTCCGGATTGAGTCGGCTGGAATCCGGCGACTGGACGTTTCAATTCTATCGGAAAGATTTCCAGCCGAGCCCTGTATTTCAGCAATCCTTGGGTGCGTTATTGCGACATTGTTTGGCGGCAGAATTCAACCGGCTGCTGGAGCGGACGCGTGGGGTGTTTGCCATGTTGCGCGAATACGATGGCCGTTATGACGGATTAATCCGACGGCAGGGGCTGTTGACCTTTGCGGATTTACCGGTGCTTTTGGCTCCAGAAGAAGGCCGGCCGGTGTTGGGCGGGGCGGGACCGGACCGGTTGTCGTTGGAATACCGGCTCGACGGCGCGTTTGATCATTGGCTGCTGGATGAATTTCAGGATACCAGCGCGGCGCAGTGGCGCGTGGTGGAGAATCTGGTGGATGAAGCGGTGCAGGATCCGGACCGTTCCTTTTTCTGCGTGGGCGATGTGAAACAATCCATCTACGGCTGGCGCGGTGGTGATCCGCGGTTGTTCGGGCGGGTGGAGGAGCATTACCGGCATGGCGCCGGCCGAGAATTTACGGTGCAGTCCATGGACGTGTCCTGGCGGTCGGCCCCGGCCGTGTTGGAATTGGTCAATGCCGTCTTCAAGCAACCGGATCTGCTCCGTGAGTTTGATCCAGTGGCGGCGGAACGCTGGGCGGATGTGTGGAATGAACATCAAGCCGCGGAATCTCATGCCGATCTGGCTGGGCACACGATGCATTTGACCGTGGACCATGCGGACGATCGTTATGCGGTGCTGGCCGGGTTATTACGGGAACTACAGCCAACGCAACGGGGCATGCGATGCGCGGTGCTGGTACAAACCAACAAGGAGGCGGGGCGCGTGGTGGAATACCTGCGCGAACACGTGGCGGACTTGCCGGTGGCTGGGGAATCAGCCACGCGGCCGGCGACCGACAACGCGCTGGGCGCCGCGATGATATCGCTTTTTAGGGCGGTGGCGCACCCGGGAGATCGATATGCGCGCGAGCACGTAGCGATGACGCCGCTGCGCGAACAGTTCGAAGGGGAACCTCCTCAATGGGATTTGGCGATGCGCCGGCTGCAGGAGCAATTGTACCACGAGGGGTTTGAGGCCGCCGCCCGCGAATGGTCGCGCTCGTTGGCGATAGATGATTTTTCGAGTCACCGGCGCCGGCAATTTATTGAGTTGGCCCGGCAATATGATGAATCGGGTTTGCGGGATGTGGATGAATTCATCGGCTTTGCCGAAAGCCGGGATTTGAACGAAGGCGGCGCATCCGGCGTGGTGCAGGTGATGACCGTGCATAAGGCCAAGGGGCTGACCTTTGATGTGACATTGGTGTCGGATCTGGAAGGAAGTCGGCTGGATGCACGTCGAACCGAAGCGTTGCACGCGCAAGCCGATGACCACGGCGAGGTGGAGTGGGTGATGGATTTGCCGCGACAGGATTTATGTGCGGCGGATGAGGTGCTGGGGAGCGCTGTGGCCGCGGGGCGCAGCAAGGAATGTTTTGAAAATCTATGCCGATTGTATGTGGCCCTGACACGGGCCCGACATGGGTTGTATGTGATCAGTACGCGGCCGAAAGAGAAATCACCTTCACCGAATTTCGTTCACCTGTTGAATGAATCGCTCGGCAACGCGGATGAGGAATGGACAGGCGGTGGGGCGAC
>DPAW01000252.1:11179-12630 GCA_003517285.1 Verrucomicrobiales bacterium | reverse complement strand
CCACGTAGGGGGTGGTGTCGGTGTACTTGCCGCCGGTCTCGCTGATCACGAACCAGGCGGGAATGCGATGTCCCCACCAGAGCTGGCGGCTGATGCACCAGTCCTGCAGACCGCCCATCCAATAGTCATAGGTCTTGGACCAGCGTTCGGGGTAAAACTTCATGGAGCCATTCGCCACGCAGTCGCGCGCCTCCTGCTGGCTCGGGTACTTGAGAAACCACTGCTCGGAAAGGCGCGGCTCAATCGGCACATCGGCGCGTTCACTGAAGCCGACGTTGTTCTTGTAATCCTCCGCCTTGATCAACGCACCCAACTCTTCCAACTTGGCAGACGCCGCCTTGCGCGCCTCGAACCGATCCAACCCCGCTAGTTCTGTGCCGGCCAGATCATTCATCTTCCCATCCGCCGCGATCACTTCGATGGCCTCCACGCCGTGGCGTTGGCCGATCTCGAAGTCCGCCTTGTCGTGTGCAGGCGTGACCTTCAACACGCCGGTGCCAAACTCAATATCGATGTGCTCATCGGCCACGATCGGCAGATGCGCCTGGTTCTCCATCGGCAACGGCCGAATCGCGTGTTTGCCGATCAGATGCCCGTAACGCGGGTCCTTGGGATTCACCGCAATGGCTGTGTCGCCGGGAATCGTTTCCGGGCGCGTGGTCGCAATCTCCAGCCATGTGCCGGGCTCCTCAACCACCTGCACCTTGAAATAAAAGAGCTGGCTGTTCTGCTCTTTCATAATCACCTCTTCATCCGAGAGGGCGGTCAAACTTTTCGGGCACCAGTTCACCATACGTTTACCGCGATAGATCAGCCCTTTCTCGTAGAGATCCACAAACACGCGCTGCACGCATTGCGTGTATTCCTCATCCATCGTGAAACGCAGGCGCGACCAGTCGCAGCTCGAACCGAGCTTCTTTAACTGCTCGATGATGATGCCGCCGTGTTTCTCTTTCCATTCCCAGATATGTTCGAGCAATTGCTCGCGCCCCAGCTCATCGCGATGGCGCATGGTGCCTTCTTTGATCAGTTTACGCTCCACCACACTTTGCGTGGCAATACCCGCGTGATCCGTACCCGGCAGCCATAACACTTCCTTGCCGTCCATGCGCGCCTTGCGGGCGAGAATGTCCTGGATCGTGTTGTTCAACACATGCCCCATGTGCAACACGCCCGTGACATTCGGTGGCGGGATCACAATCGAATAACTCGGTCGTTTGTCGCTTACCCGCGCCGGGTCAGCGGTGAAGCAATCGTGTTCCTGCCAATACGAATACCACTTCGTTTCAACTGCCTGAGATTCGTAAGCCTTAGGAATTTCCGCCATGGATTTTTGAGTTGAGCTGGGCCGCCGTCGAAGATTACTTCTTCAACAGACGAAACTCGATGCTGTCCAGCAAAGCCTGCAGGCTGGCATCGATAATGTTCTCGTTTACGCCCACCGTGTACCA
>DPAW01000252.1:0-10797 GCA_003517285.1 Verrucomicrobiales bacterium | reverse complement strand
GAATTCAAAATGCGCACCTTGTAATCGGTGAGCTTCACTTTTTTAAGCACGGGATAAAACCCGCGCAAGGCATTGCGAAGCGCCTGATCAAGCGCATTCACCGGGCCATCGCCATCAGCCACCGTGTGGGCGGTCTTGTCACCCACACGCACTTTGACCGTGGCCTCGCAAACATGCTCCAGCGCATCGCCGCGCATGGACACATGATAGGCCTCCAGATGAAACGCCGGCTCCACGCGGCCCAGTGCCTTGCGGATCAATAGCGCCAGCGACCCCTCGGCCCCTTCGTAATCGTAGCCGAGATGCTCCTGCTCTTTTACGCGGGAAAGAATCGTCTTGAGTTCGGGCGTATCGTTATCAATCCGAATACCCATCTCCTGAGCTTTCATCACGATGTTGCTGCGCCCGGCCAAATCGCTGACTAGAATGCGGCGTTGATTCCCCACTACATCCGGATTGGTGTGCTCGAAACTGTGCGCCACCTTTTGCACGGCATTCACATGCATGCCGCCCTTGTGCGCGAACGCGGTGCCACCGACCCACGGCTGGCGTCGGTCGGGAATTAAATTGGCCACCTCATCCACAAAACGCGACAAGTCACGCAGCTTCTTGATCCGCCCCTTGGGAATGGATCGTCGGCCCATCTTCAGGGAAATATTGGGAATGGCACTGATGAGGTTACAATTGCCCGTCCGCTCGCCGTAGCCATTGACCGTGCCTTGCACATGCGTGGCGCCCTGCTCCACAGCGGCGATGGCGTTGGCCACGGCCAAGCCAATATCGTTGTGCGTGTGGATGCCCACCTCACAGGAAAGCGCCTTGCGGGCCGCCGCCGTGATCTCCGCCACTTCACTGGGGAGCGTGCCGCCGTTGGTGTCGCATAACACCACAAAATCCGCGCCGGCTTCCTCGGCCGCCTTCCAGGTGGCCATGGCGTATTCGGGATCGTCCTTGTAGCCGTCCAAGGCGTGCTCGGCATCGTAGATCACCTTTCGTCCGTTCTTTTTGAGAAACGCAATGGTGCCGGCGATCATGGCCAAATTTTCCTTCGGCGTAGTGCGCAGCACTTCCTTCACATGCAACAGCCACGTCTTGCCAAAAATGGTCACCACCGGCGTCTTGGCGTCGATCAACAGTTTCACCTGCGGATCGTCTTTGGCATCAATCTTTTTTCGGCGCGTGGATCCGAAGGCGGCAATTTGAGCATGCTTCCACTTGCGCTTGGCGGCTTGCTTGAAGAATTCGATATCTTTTGGATTACTCCCCGGCCAGCCGCCTTCCACATAGTGCACACCAAAGGCATCAAGCTTCTCGGCCACGCGCAATTTGTCCGCCACCGAAAAACTTACCCCTTCGCCCTGCGTACCATCCCGCAAGGTCGTGTCATAAATTTCCACCAAGCCTTTGCTCATTTGCCCCGATTCACGGGAGGCGTGTTCTACGCCAAAGGCATTCTTCTTGCAAACCTCAATCGGCCTATTTCGGGGGTTTTAAGCCGGATTCGGCAACTTCCGCTGGGGCGGGAACTGAAAACGCGCCTGCACCGGTCTTCTTACCGGATGATCCTCACCCGCATCAATCATCTTGCGAATCTGGTCAAACCACCAGCCGGCCTGGGGCATCCGGCGGCGGCGGCGTTGTACAGGGCGGGTCACAGGGTTGCGGTCAAATCCGAGTTCGAGTTGTTCATTTCGTTCATTGTACATGTTGTGCTCCTTGGCTTGAGTTAATCTCTGCTCAGAGCCTGACAGACACGGTTAGACATTTACTGTCCTATGCAAAAAAAATTTCGTTTCCGGAGAAAACATCGTTAGGTTTCGCCACGCATGGCCTTGCACTTGCACAATACACTCAGTCGCTCAGTCGAACCGTTTACGCCTTTGGATGCATCCGGCAAATCAGTCGGGATGTATTGTTGCGGCCCCACAGTGCATGACTTTGCACACATTGGGAACTTCCGCACCTTTGTCTTTGCCGATCTTGTCCGACGTTATTTGGAGTTTCGTGGCTACCAAGTCAACCACGTGATGAACATTACGGACGTGGAAGACAAGATTATCCGACGCGTTCGCGAGCAATCCACCACCCTAGCAGAATATACCGCCAAATATACGGACGCCTTTTTTGAGGATCTCCAGACCCTCAACTGCGTAGAACCTCATCATATTCCCAAGGCAACCAATTACATCCCGGAGATGATCGATCTCATAACCCGTCTAATAGAACGAGGTATAGCCTATCAGGCTCCGGATCAGTCGATCTATTTTTCGATTGAGAAATACCAGGGTTGCGGATGCCAGTACGGTCAACTCGCGAACTTGAATTTCGACGAAATGCGCCAGGGCGACCGCGTGAGTGAAGACGAATACGAAAAAGAATGCGTCGCCGACTTCGCACTCTGGAAGGCGCGTGTGCCCGAAGATGGCGAGGTGTATTGGCCCAGTCCGTGGGGCGAAGGTCGGCCTGGTTGGCACATCGAGTGCAGTGCCATGAGCATGAAACTACTCGGCACCAGCTTCGATCTCCATCTCGGCGGCGAAGACCTTGCCTTTCCCCATCACGAGGATGAGATCGCCCAAAGCGAAGGCGCAGCAGTACAGGAAGATGGCCGGTCGTTTGTGAAATACTGGCTTCACGGTGCGCATCTTTTGGTCGAGGGCAAAAAGATGAGCAAAAGTCTCGGCAACTTTTTTACCCTGCGTGACCTCACAGATCAGGGTTACAACGGCCGCGAAATCCGACAGCTCATGATCAGTGCTCATTATCGCGAGACCTTTAACTTCACGCTGGACGGTCTTGCTGGTGCACGCACGGCTCTTAAACGTATTCACGAGTGCGTCACCAAACTCCGCGATAAAGCCGGCGACACTTCCGCCGAGCCGTCCCCACAGGTCCTCGAACAATTCACCGCCGCCATGGACGACAACCTCAATGTCTCCAGCGCCTGGGCCGCTGTATTTGATTGGGTCCGCGATTGCAACCGCCGCCTCGTTGACGGCGCTCTGGACGCCGCTGGGGCCGCCGCGGAGTTGGCCGCTTGGGATCGGATCGATTCCGTGCTCGGTGTGGGCCAAACAGACGAGGTCGCCCCCGAGGTGCTGGTAGCACTGATGCACGAACGCACTGATGCCCGAGCCGCAAAGGATTTCGCCCGGGCGGACGCCATTCGCGATGAACTCGCCGAACAAGGTTGGGCAATCGAGGATACCGCCAACGGGCCTCGCCTGAAACGTTCCTGATATGGCCGGCTGTTTCATTACCTTCGAAGGCACCGAGGGCTGCGGTAAATCCACCCATATCAAAAAGCTCGCGCGCCGGTTGGAAGCCGAGGGCCATACCGTACGGACCCTGCGCGAACCCGGTGGCACCGAGAGCGGTGAATCCATTCGCCACCTTCTCAAGCACGGGCCGGAAGAACTCACCGCCGAAGCCGAACTTCTGCTCATGAACGCCAGTCGCGCCCAGTTGGTGCGCGAGGTAATCCGCCCTGCCATCGCCGCGGGCGAGATTGTATTATGCGATCGTTTTTACGATTCCACCACCGTGTATCAAGGAACCGGCCGGGGTCTGGATGCGGCTCAAGTACAGGCTGTGATCGATTTCGCCGTGGGCGATACCCGGCCGGATCTGACCTTGCTTCTACAAATCCCCCTGAAAACCAGTGAAGAACGGCGCGCACGCCGCTCGGAAACCGACCGTTTCGAACAGGCCGATCGGACTTTTTTTGAACGCATTGAAGCCGGCTACACGGCTCTGGCGGCCGCCGAACCGGACCGCATTCGCGTTATAGAGGCCGATCAACCGCTGGATGCCGTGGCGGCGGCCATTTGGCGAATCGTTAACGATCGCCTAAAAAAGTGAGAAAAGCCGTTGACACTTTACCCCGATCTTGTAATCTCCCGCTCCCTTTTTCACATGGCAAATCAGGTAAAAATAACGATTAAGAAGGTCAAAGAGCTTAAGCCGGACGAGAAGCGTGAATGGAAGCGCGACTACCTCTCCCGCAAAACGGCCCGTAAAACCGCACATAACGACCGGGTGCGCGAAAATCTGACTAACCTCCGCCGTTCCCTCCGCAAGGCGGTGGAAACTAAGGACTCGACCAAGGCCAGCGAGACCCTGAAGATTATGTACAGTGCCCTCGATCGCGCCGCCAAGGTGGGTGTGATCCACAAGCGTGCGGCCGACCGCCGCAAGAGCCGGTATTCCGCGCAGGTCAAAGCCATCGCGGCCTAATACTTTTCCTCAAGCGCCCCGCCGAAAGGCCGGGCGCTTTTTTATTGCCCAAATTTCTCCGGCCGCTAGAACGCGCCCATGCGTTACACGTTGTTTGCACTGATCTTGTGCGCCTTATCACTAAGCGCCGACCGCCAACCAAACGTCATTGTCATCTTCACCGATGATCAGGGCTCAGTAGATTTGAACTGTTACGGAGCCAAGGATCTCACCACTCCACACATGGATTCCCTCGCCAAACGCGGCGTGCGATTCACGCAATTTTATGCAGCCGCACCGGTCTGCTCACCCTCGCGTGCCGGCCTATTGACCGGCCGATATCCCGTGCGTGCTGGTATGCCAGGAAACGCCGGCTCCACCAAAGGTCGCCCCGGACTGGCTCCGGACGAGGTGACTCTTGCTGAAACCTTCAAGGCCGCCGGCTACGCCACCGCGCACATTGGCAAATGGCATCTGGGCTACACGCCCGAGACCATGCCCAACGGTCAGGGTTTCGATTACTCCTTCGGCCACATGGGCGGCTGCATCGACAACTACTCGCATTTCTTTTACTGGCAAGGCCCCAATCGCCACGATCTCTGGCGCAACGGCACAGAGATTTTTGAGGACGGAAAATATTTCCCGCAAATGATGGCCGATGAAGCCGGCGCGTTCATCAAAAAAAACAAGGACAAGCCCTTCTTCATGTACTACGCCTTGAACACGCCGCATTACCCGTATCAGGGCTACGCCAAATGGCTGAAGCACTACGCCAAGCTCCCTCACCCGCGCAATCTGTACGCCGCGTTTCTTTCCACGCAGGACGAAACCATCGGCAACCTGCTGGCCACGCTTGATCGCCTAAAACTCCGCGAGGACACGATCATTGTATTCCAGAGCGACCACGGTCACAGTCATGAAGAACGCGCGCATTTCGGCGGCGGCAGTTCAGGCCCGTATCGCGGCGCGAAATTCAGCATGTTCGAGGGCGGTCTGCGCGTACCCGCGATCATCAGCTGGCCGGGCAAATTGCCCGAAGGCGCCGTGCGCGATCAAGTCAGCCACAGCTGCGACTGGCTCCCCACCCTCACGGAATTGACCGGCGTGAAGTTGCAGCGCAAGGACATCGACGGCCTGAGCCTCACGAACGTGATCAAGAACGAAGACGCCCTCACATCTCACAAGGTTTTGCACTGGCAGATTGGACGAGGTAACAACCCGCGCTGGGCTGTGCGCGAGGGTGACTGGAAACTTCTCGGAAACCCCCAGGACACGAGCAATAAGGCAACTTTGACAACCAAGGACAAATTGTTCCTTACGAACCTCAAGGAAAATGTGAATGAGATGGTTAATCTCGCCGAAAAACACCCGGACGTTACTCAAAGATTAAAAAAGTTACACGACGATTGGGCAGCAAAGAACGTTAAATAGTCATTATTTTGAACGATCCAAAAGCCATTTAACAATGCGCTCTCTTGCTTCTTTGGTAGGCGGAGTCACATGCCCCCCATTTTCCGTTCTCCATAATTCGGTCAATACACTTCCATCCTTATTGGCGAAACTGGTTATAATGGTCTCTTTACCTTCCACTCGGCGTGCTAAATCAATTTTTTGCCCCGTAACCGGCTGCTTTTTTTCGCATTGATTGAATTTCCGCCACATCTCAAAATTCTCCTCAACTGAGGGATATTTCCTAGCGAGAATCCCTCCTCCATCCCACTTGATGGTACGGTCATTCGTTCCGTGAATATGAAGAACACTGACTGATTCAGATGGGTTCTTTGGCCATTTTTTGTACCCAACTCCAGCGAATGGTGCGATTGCAGTAATCAGATCAGCATGATCAGTTGCCATTCGATAGCTCATGAACCCACCGTTTGAAAGGCCAGTCAAATAAACGCGTTTCTTGTCGATGTTTAGTGTTTTCTGAGCCCACAATATTAATTCACGAAGATACGTTGAATCATCATTACGGTTCCGCCAATCACAACAGGCTTCGGTCGCGTTCCAACTACGATCCAAACCACTAGGATAACAATAGAAGAACCCGTGTTTTTCCGCTAATTCCCTTAAAGGGAAGAAAGCCTGCTGCCCTGCACCATTAGAGGTAAATCCATGCAGAGAGATAATAAGGGGATAATTCTTTTCGGAATCCAAATTATCGGGCTTCATTATTTTGTAGCCCCGTGGATTATCCCATTCTTTCTCATCCGGTTTACTATCGTCCGCAAAGCCAATCAACTGTGCGATAAATAAAACCCAACCAATCAAAAAGACTCTTGTAATCATCTAGAAAAAATACGCCAAAAGAAGGCTTTGAGTTACGCTTAAAAGTTAATTCATTTTCAAAATAGCCTTAATTACGCCGGTTTCAGGCTTGAGCCATTTTGGAAATTCACCAATAAAATCATCATAACTGGCCTGATGAGATAGCCAAGGATCTGTATTAATCACCCCATCTTCAATGAGTGAAATGATTCGTGTAAAGTCGGCCGGCACTGCATTGCGACTAGCTTTGATTGTTAGTTCTGGCCGATGAATTGCCACGTGTTTGAAACTTAGTTCCTGTGTCGTGATACCAACGTAAAGCACCTGACCAGTAAAGGAGCAGTACTGGAAGGCATCGGACATCGAGATATGACTACCCGTCGCGTCGATCACCGTGTCAGGCAAATCACCGCCATTGACCTCCCGAAGGCGATCGGCCTCTGTATTGTCGTTCTTAAAGACCACCGTATGATCAACGCCGAGTTTGTCCTTACAGAACTGTAGGCGCGTTTCATTCATGTCCATCACTGTTATTTCAGCCTTGGCAACCTTCAAGAATTCAATGGCCGCCATGCCGATTGGCCCAGCGCCAATCACCAGCACTTTGTCATTGGCCTGTGTATCTGCACGATTCACACAATGGCAACCTATCGCCAGCGTCTCCACCAGTGCCAGTTGTTCCATTGTTAACTTGGCTGAAGGATGCAGCTTGCGTGCTGGCAAAAGGAAGCGTTCGCACATGCCTCCATTCTTATGCACGCCGATTACTTCGAGAGTCTCGCAGCAATTGGTAGCACCCTTGAGACAGGCGTAGCAATCACCGCAGTCCATGTAAGGTTCAATTGAACAGCGATCACCGGGTTGAACGTTCTCAACACCCTCACCTACCGACACCACCTGAACACCTAATTCGTGACCAGGTATCACCGGATAGGTAAAAAATGGCATCTTTCCCAGATAACCGGAAACATCTGTGCCGCAAATACCCACTCGGTGCACTTCCACGAGGGCCTCACCCGGCCCCGGCTTTGCGGGTTCATCGACGTCTGCATATGAAAATTGCTCAGGCTTCTCTAGGATGATGGCTTTCATTTGATGTCTAAAATTTAATTATTTTCCGCCAGACCCTCGATATGTCCGATGTCCTTAATGGGCTCTATAATGGCCAACACCTCGGCGAGGAGTTTTTCGTCCAGCGGGGTCTCAGCCCATTTGGCCCAGTTGCGAACGTTGTCTGGGTTGGCGCTGCCGGCGATGGTCGTGCTGATGTTTTCACTGGCTACGCAGAACTGCACGGCTAGTTGCGCGATATCCACGCCTTGGGCGGCGCAATGATCGGCGGCTTGTTTGCATGCAACGCGCACCTCTTCGGGTTCCTTGTGCCACTCGGGCAAGGCTCCATTGGTGAGCAATCGCGCGCAGAACGGTCCAGCGTTCATAATACCCACGTCCTTAGACTTAAGGTAATCAAAGTGTTCAGCAAAGCTGGTGTTTTGCAGATGATAATTATTGTAGGAAAGCACCACGTCTACATCAATCTGGTCGATAACGAACGGGAAAATTTTCATCGGATATCCAGAGAACCCAATGTATCGCACCTTGCCCGCATCGCGGATTTTTTGAATCGCCGGAATAGTCTCATCGACGATCTGTTGCATTTCCACAAACTCAATGTCATGGCACAGGATGATGTCCAGATGATCCACGCCCATGCGGTGCAAGCTCACGTCAATGCTTTCGGCCACGCGCCTGGCGGAGAAATCAAAATGGTCCAGATCGTACCGGCCCAGCTTGGTGCCCAGAATAAATTCCTCACGCGGCAAATCGCGCAACACCTGCCCGAGTAACACCTCGCTCATCCCGCGCCCGTAGAACGGCGAGGTATCGATGAAATTCATGCCCAGCTCGAGCGCCACGCGGCAGGATTGCAGCGCCTCCTCAATGGTTACCCGGCGAAATTCCTGCCCCAGCGACGAGGCGCCGTAGGAGATCACCGGCAATTCCAAATCCGTCTTACCGAGCTTGCGCCGTTCCATGGTTAAGCGAGGTGTTGGTTAAAGGCGTCGATCGTCGCCTTCGCAGCTGCATCCGAATCCGGCCAAGGAAAGGCTTCAGCGGAGGCGTATTTATCGTAGCCCACTTCCTTCAATGCCGCGGCGATCGGCGCGTAGTCCATGTGCCCACAGCCGGCCGGACGGCGGTTGCTATCGACAAAGTGCACGTGGCCGATATGGCGACCGTAGGTACGCAGGCCATCGGCGATGTTGGCCTCTTCAATGTTCATGTGAAAGAGATCGGCGAGGAACACGATATTGTCCGTCTCCAGCGTCTCCAGAAACGCCACCGCATCTTCGGCGCGATTCAGCAGATTGCTTTCGTAGCGATTCAGCGGCTCGTAGATCAACGTCACGCCGGCAGCCTTGGCGTGTTCGCCAAGATCGTTCAGGGCCTCGCGCAGCCAATCGAGCGCCTGATCCTTGCTCACCTCGCCTTCAAATCGCCCCTGCATGGAGCCGATGATCGCGGGCGCGCCCAGTTGTGCTCCGGCATCAATGATGGCGCGGATGAAATTCTTCGCATTCTCGCGCGAAGCGGCGTCCGGCTGGCAGAGATGCCATTTGTGGATAACCCACCCACCGCCGGTGCCCACGGCGGCGACTTTGAGATTGTGTTCGGCAGTGAGCGCCTTCAGCTCGTCCACCGGGATGGCGTCGGCATTGGGTGCGAACACCTCCACGGCATCATAGCCGAGATCGGCGGCCTTGACGCAGCCGGCGGCGAGGTCATGCCAAAACACGAACGGGCCGCCTTCGGCCTCTTTAACGAGCGAAATGGTAACAGCAGATTTGATCATGCGACAAAAAGACGTTTGAAGTGGCGGTCGTACAGGTTCTCGGTGACGTTCTTGCCAACCACCTTGGAGTTGGCCTTCAACAGATCGGTGTAGCGCACGCCTTCCTTGGCGGCGAGCTTGAAGGCGATGTGGAGCAATTGGCGGAAGTGTTGATTGAATTCCGAATGTTCCTGCACATGTCGCAGAGCGTTAGCATATTGATCGCCACTCCAGCCGGCCACTTCATCGGCCGTGGGTAGCTTCGCCGAATCGATGTCGATCACCGAAGCATACGGCTCGCACATGGCGTCCACGTTCTCCAACGCTTTGGCGTAAATCTCCTTAGCCAGCTCGAGCCCATCACCACCGGCTTCGGCGAGGCCAATCAGTTCCTCAAGCCAGGTCGTACCCGCTGTCTTCACGTGCACGCCCGCGCCGGTGCGGCGGATGGCGGCGCCAATGATCGGGTAAATCGAGAACTTATCGCTACCGCTGTGCACGCTAAGCTTGAGGTTGGCGGGCAACCCATATTTCGCAATGGCGTGCGCAATCACGGCGAGATCGTCATTAAACTCCTTCTCGAACTGAGGCAGATCCCCCACGTAATCGACGCCTTTATTAAACCGGCCGGTGAATTTCGGCGCGATGGTTTGCAGCTGCACACCTTCATCAGACAGCGCGGCGAGGATAATCAGCAGTTCCGGCGGCGTCTGCGGCGCGTCGGTTTCGTCCATGGACACTTCGGCGATGAAATCGTCCTTATTCGACTCAATGTGGCGATAGATCGTTCCGGCCTCAGCCACGGCCCGGAGATACTTACCGGCGACCTCCTCCACGTACTCGCGCGAAATATCAAATGGCACGTCAATTCCCTCGATGGTTACGCTGCCGATCAGCTCGGAATGTTTCTCCACAAACTTCGCCACCGCGTCGCCTTCGGGTGTTTGGCCGATGAAATCCGCCACGTCGATGGTGAAGAAATCGGAGCAGACAAGATACTTGTCGACTGTATCCATGTTGATGTGGTCGGCATCCACGTGCCAGCCCTTATCCCAGCCAAGCGCCGTAACTGCAGCCTCGGCAGCGTCGTAAACACTCTGCGGCTCCGAACCGATGAAGTTGTGCTCGCGGTTGGATTTATTCCAAACCGGAATCACATCAATCCCTTGTTCAGCCAACTTCAGACACGCCTGCAACTGAGCCGCCGCCTGATGCGCAAACCGGTCGCCCACGCCAATGGTGTATTTCTCGAGAATCATAAAGGAGCGCCAACCTAGGTTAACGCCTCCTGGTTCTCAAACGAAAAGTCCTTTTGATTTGAAAAAAGAGGTCGTTTGCGCAATATTATTAATAAGGAGGACGCGTTGATTACCGCAAAAATTCCCGAATCGGAATTCCAGCTAACCAAACTCGGTACCGCAGATTTGCATGGACCCATCAGCCTAGAAGCCCATGGGCTGGACCCACGTGGGGTAGTACGC
>DPAW01000089.1 GCA_003517285.1 Verrucomicrobiales bacterium | reverse complement strand
AGCTCTGCGGCCACTAAAGATTTGATTAGCAATGTGCTGAAAAACCTCCTTTACGTTTTACTGGGCGGCGCCGCCCTGTTTGCCTTTGTTAAGCTTGTGCATCGTAGCGGCGATGAAACTATCCAAACCGGTGTGCCGGTTGGGCAATTACTCGGGGCCGCTGGTCCAGTGCCGGCTGTGGCTGGAGTGCCTGGTGCCGTGCCTGCGCCAGGAGGTGCTGCAGTACCATTTGCAGCCGCACCGAGTGCTCCCGGAGGCGGAGCCTCCGGAGAAGCCTCAGGGTCTAAGCCCATTACAATTGAAGGGTCAGCTGGCCCAGTGGAGATTAACACCGACAACATGACCTTGGAGGATATTGAAAGTACTATTGCCGACGCGCGATCCGGCAAGATGAAACTCTCGCCCGCAGACATTCAGCAACTCATGCAGGCCCGGGATGAAGAACGTGAACGCATGAAACTGCTGGCAGCCACCGAAGACGACGTGGAGGTTATTGAAGAGCAGAAGCAGAAACTTATCATGGACTTCGGTCTGGGCGCTAAACAGCCTGAGCGTGTGAATATCGAGGTGCTCCGTGACATGATTACAGAGAGTCCTGAAACCATGGCTGTGGCAGCTCGTCGTTGGCTCAAAAATGATGACAGCGAATAACCTAGGAAAATATTCACAGCCATGAGTTCAATAGATACCCTTAATCTTAATGCATCGCAAAAGCTTGCGGCATTTCTGGTCATTATGGGCGAGGATGCGGCTGCAGAAATCGTCAAGAATTTTGACGATAACGAGCGTGAATTGGTTTGTGCAGAGATGGCTAACTTGCCACTGCTTGATAGCCAGCAACAGGGCGAAGTGTTGCAGGAATTTACGGAGATGGCCGTGGAAGCCCGGAGCGGGATCAGCGGTTCGGTTGATTTCACCCGGTCTGTACTCGAGAAATCCGTGGGTCTGTTCAAGGCGGCAGAAATTATCGGACGAGTTGGCACGGCTCGAACCAGTGTGGCCAGTATGCAGCAGATCATTGATTTGGATTCTACTTCCATCACGAACCTGCTTAAGGAAGAGGACGCTCAAACCATCGCCCTCGTGCTTAGCTACCTTTCTGCAGCCAAAGGCTCAGAAGTGTTAATGGGTCTACCTGAACGCCAACGCGAGATTGTGGTGGAGAAACTAGCAACGCTCGAGTCCACTCCCATTGAGGTAGTGGAAACACTGGGTGATGTGCTTTCATCCAAAGTGGGCGAACGCGTCAGCCGCGCGTTGAACCAAACGGGTGGCGAGAAATCCGCTGCCGCTGTCCTCAACGCCATGTCCAAGGACGACCGCAAGAAGCTGCTGGATAACATCGATGAACGCCAGCCGGACTTAGTGCGTTCCATCCGTATGAAGATGTTCACCTTCGATGACCTGCAAACGCTCGATGTTAAGACCATGCAGAAGATCATGCGCGAGGTCGATGCCGGTCAGCTCGCCATTGCCCTCAAGGCGGCCACCACGACCCTTCGCGATGCGATGCTCGGTGCCCTTTCCAAACGGGCGGCCGAAAACGTCAACGATGAAATCGAAGGCCTGCCGGATAACCTATCCATGCGCGCTATCGAATCTGCACAGAACGGCATTATCGATGTCGTGCGCCAATTGGAAACCGAAGGAGAAATCTCACTCGAAAGCGATTAAACCCCCATGGTCAAAGCCATCGACAATCTCGTAACCGACGCACCATTGCGCGATATCCGCCTTACCATTGGTCCGGCCGAAGCGCTCCTACGTGACTCCCAAGACCCTGCTGTTATACCAGAACCCACTGCGGTGGATGAAGTTGTGGCTCCCGTGCCGAAGCCGTTGGGCGAAGAGGAACTGCTCGAGCGCGAACAGGCCGGCTACCAGCGTGGTCGTGAGGAAGCGGTGGCGGAATACGAAGCGCAAATCAATAAATTACGTGCGGAGTTGGAGCAGAGAAACGCCGCCGATCTGCCGGGCATGCTCGGCAAGATTGAGACCGAAGTGAATGGCTCCTTGAATCAACGCCTGCATTCACTTGAATCTGAGCTGGTCGAATTTGCCACCGAAGCCGCCATTCGCTTGGTGAACGGATTGCCGATCAGCACCAAGATCGTGGAATCCTCCATTCAGGATGCCCTTGGCCATTGCGAGAATGATGCGGAGGTGGCCGTGTATTTGAATCCCGAAGATTTGAAACTGCTGAAAGAAGCCGGCTCGGATCTGTTGGCCGATTCTCCCCACCAACGCCGCGTGCGCTATCTCAAGGATGAGGAAGTATCGCGCGGCGGTTGCTTGGTGGAAACCAATTGCGGCCTCATTGATGGCCGCCGCGAAACGCGCGAACAACTCTTGCGCGAAGCCGTTGATTCATGATCGCCTCGGACACAGTGGAACCTTCCAGCGCCGCCAAGGGCTTGGCCCAGGCGCGCTCGCGTTTATCCGACACACGCCTCGTGCAGAATCGAGGCCGCGTGACGCAGATGATCGGATTGGTTATTGAATCCCAAGGGCCCATGGCATCGGTTGGCGAAATCTGCCGCATCGAATCGCAAATTACCCAGCAAAGCATCGAGGCAGAGGTGGTGGGTTTTCGGGATCGTAAATTACTGCTCATGCCGCTCGGCGAAGTGAACGGCATTTGTCCGGGCAGCGAGGTGATTGCCACCGGCCATTCCCTGCGCGTGCCGGTTGGCGACCAGTTGCTGGGCCGCGTGATCAATGGATTGGGCCAGCCGTTGGATGAGCTGGGCGAATTGTCTCGGCGCGCCGTGGCCGAGCTGGATTTGGTGACGCCGCATCCCCTGAAGCGGGCGCGGATTACCGAGCCCTTTGTCACTGGCATCAAGGCGATTGATACGTT
>DPAW01000364.1 GCA_003517285.1 Verrucomicrobiales bacterium | reverse complement strand
CCGCTTCATGAAACATTGGCCGAGGTAATTGAGCGAATCGAGCTTGTGCTTGGGACTGTTCTGAGCCTTTTGAAATGCTTGGATCGCCTCGTTCACCTGATCCATTCGCAACAAACGTTCCCCCAGCTCAAAGCGAAACTCCAGCATGGTTGGATAACGCTCAGCCCGTTCCTGACAGTTCTCCAGCAGGAACCCATCCCGCTCTCGCACCAACCCTTCCCGTTCGGGCGACCCTTCCGGAAAGGCCTCGATATCATGATCGTATTGCGCCTGATACGCATCTGCCACCGCGCGGTCTATCGCCGAATCGCTGACCTGATTGTTTTCCAACACCCAATCGTAATACTCAAACGCCCGTTCAAAATCCCGGCGCTGGACGTACAGCTTGGCAATATCCACGCCCAGCTTGTAGTTATCCGGCTCCTCCTGCAGGCGCTCTTCCATGTGGTAGATCTTTTCATCCAAGGCCTCATCCGCGCTCAGCGCATCCTTTTCACCAACCCAATCCTCCTTTCCGGCGCCCGGCTCAGTGACCATCTTTTCGTATTGGCCGCGAAAGATCGTCGCCTTAGCCGCTGTGTCCTTGTAGGCCTGTTGCAGCACTGGATCATCCGGATTAACCGCAGCCAATTGCCCCATCACGTGCTCGGCCTGATCCCAGTCTCCCAACATCTCCAAAGCTGTGGCCAGTTCCTGGGTCAAATCCTTGTTCTCCGGGTTCACCTTCTTTAACATCTGCAGCGAGGAAATCATGGTCTGCGGCAGATCTAGCGCGGCGGAGGAATCCACGATTACCCGATGCGCCACCGAGCTTTCCGGGTCCGCGCAGAGTACTTTTTCCGCGTGTGACATAGCTCCGAAATAATTCTTTCGAGCCAAGGCCACCTTGGCTTGCGCCATGTTGTGCGCATTGGCCGCGGTTCCGGCCATCTTGGAAAGGCTGCTGGCGTTTTCATTTTTCTTCACCTGCGCCGCCCGCAGGGCCATGCGGCACTCAAAGAAGGCCGGCTCTTTTTCCAGCGCCATGCAGAGCAGCTCCATGGCATAGTCCCACTGCTTCTTCTCGAGCTGCTCATACCCCCGCTCCCAGAGCTGGCGCACCTCCATCCCGACAACGTTGTGGTCCTTTTCCGGCATAGGGTATCAATCAAACCGCCTTTGCTACTGCCTTTTACCCAGGAAACGAGGCAAAAAGCAATCCGCAAAACAGGCTTGATTTGCCAAATCGCATGGGCATTATGTGCGCCCCCCGTGCGCGAGTGGCGGAATTGGTAGACGCGCTACCTTGAGGTGGTAGTCCTTTCGGGGGTGGAGGTTCGAGTCCTCTCTCGCGCACCATTTTTTCTTAGATCAATCACTCTTATGGATCTGGGCCTTACCGACAAAACCATAATCGTCACAGGCGGTGCCAAGGGCATCGGAGCAGCCGCCGTTCGATCTTTTGCTGCCGAAGGCGCGAATGTTGTCATCACCGGCCGCAGCCCTGCCGAAGGCAACGCCTTGGCTCAGGAAGTCAACGGCCTCTTTATCGAAGCCGAACTCTCCGAAGAGGCTGCCTGCCAACGCGTGGTGGAGGAAACTCTGGCCGCCCACAGCCGTATTGATGTCCTCGTCAACAATGCGGGCTACAACGACGGCAAAAATCTGGAGACCGCCCCGGAAGAATTCATGGCTTCCGTGCACCTGAATCTTTCGCACGTTTACACCCTCACGCATCTTTGCCGCGAAGAACTCATCCGTAACCAGGGCGCCATCATCAACGTCAGCTCCAAAGTCGCCACCACCGGCCAGGGCCAAACCTCCGGATACGCCGCCGCTAAGGGTGCCATGAACGCTCTCACCCGCGAATGGGCCATCGCGTTCGCGCCGCACCATGTCCGTGTGAACTGCGTGCTCCCCGCCGAATGCATCACACCCCAATATCAGACTTGGTTTGATTCCCTCAACGACCCCGCCGGCACCCGCGCCGCCATCGAGCAACTCGTCCCCCTCGGCCATCGCATGACCACTCCGGAGGAAATGGCCGACACCATCGTGTTCCTCGCCTCCCCGCGTAGCAACCACACCACCGGCCAACTCATTTATGTGGATGGCGGCTACACCCACCTCGACCGCGCCGCCAGCGCGGATCATTCCAAGTGGGGGTAACCGAGCCCAGCCCGCCCTGCCCTTTGTGCTCGGCTCCCAGCGCCTTTTTCCATCGCGACCATCGCCGCCCCTATCACCAGTGCTCCCGGTGTGCACTCATCCATGTACCGCCCGCCTATCATCCCACGCCCCAGGAAGAAAAGGCCCAGTACGATCTCCACGAAAACGATCCCTACGACCTCGGCTACCGAAAATTCCTCAGCCGTCTCACCGCCCCATTACTAGCCAAGCTACCGCCTCACGGCCATGGCCTTGATTACGGATGTGGTCCCGGCCCCACTCTTTCAGTCATGATGCACGAAGCTGGCCATTCAATGGCTCTACACGATCCCATCTATCATCCTAACCCTGATGCCCTGAGTAGAAGCTATCAGTTTATCACCGCAACCGAAGTCTTCGAACACCTGCACCAACCCGCCCGGGATCTGGACACCCTGCATCACGCTCTCAAGCCCGGCGGCTGGCTCGGCATTATGACCAAGCGCGCACATGACAAGGACGCGTTCTCACCATGGCACTATATCCAGGACCCCACCCACGTGTGTTTCTGGAGTAAAACAACCTTCCAATGGTTGGCCGACAAATGGCAAGCCTCCGTTAGCTTCCCAGCCCCCGACGCCGTTCTCATCCAACGCAGCCAATAAAAAGCGCGCCAAAGATCGCTACAATCCCTGACGCGCATGACAACATCCACATATGAGATTGTGGATGCATGTCGGCTCGACCCAAGAAATAGCAAAACACCCACCTCAAGACGAGCAAAGAAATCACTAAACGACGGAACCTTACGCCATCAGCTCTGCAAGGGGGCCGGTCACGTTGAGGTGCTTGAGATTAGCATCCGGCTGCCCAAATGTGGCGCCCGTTTTCATGCCGGCAGCCTGCATGAGGGATAGATACAGATTGCCGGTCGTGCGATGCCCTTCGGCGCCATATTTCGGATACTCCAAATAACGGCCCATACGAAGCTTGCTCCCCATGCCGCCCAACAGAATAAATGGCCAGTCGTGACCAGCGCAATGATGGTCGCCTGAAGAACAGGACATGTAGACGATCATTGTGTTATCGAGCATTGAACCGTTCCCTTCGGGAATGCCTGCGAATTTCTTTGCCATTTTGGCGATCTGTTTCAAGTGCAGCTTCTCGACTTCCATACGAGCTTGGTGTCCAGTCCAGCCATTGGACGCCTTGTTTTCCTGTAGGTGGCCGAGAGCGTGGACGGAATTCGAAAGGCCCAGCTCGGAGTACTTCACGCCCAAAGTATCTGGGCGCAAGGTGATCACGTTCGTCAGGCCGGTAATCAAAGCGGCCGACGCGATCTCGAAGTGCGATTCGATCCGCGCGGAAGGCACCTCAGAATCATAACGATCGGTTAGCTTTGGCGCATGCTTGCGGACTTGATCCGTCATACCAGCTTTCTTCTCTTCAATCTTCCGGAGTGCATCAAACGATTCTAGGTACTGCGCAAATCGTTCCTTATCATCGCCCGACAGTTGTTTCTCCACGCGTCGCGCATCTTTGCCCAAGAAGTCCATGAGATTGCCGTTCAACGCGATTTTCTTTTTCAACTGCTGTGGACTTTCCACCGCGGCACTGAAAAGCTCTAAGAACGCCTTGCGAGGTGAGCCCTGATAAGCGACTGGCTTGGCGGCGCCATAAGCGGAGAGGTTGGGATAACAATAGGAATCTTCCGGCTTCCATCCGGGCTCCAGCAACCGCCCGTTCATCGCCATTCCGTACATCGGATAAGGTCCAGTGGAGAGATGCTGCCCTAGGAGGCAATCTAGTGTCGGTGCGATGGCGATATTCTCGGAGTCATGAAGCGACAACGTGCCGAATCCTTTGGTGTGATTACCCCGGAAGCCCACACCGGATAAGCTCTGAATGATCGTCATCTGATCCTTGAATTTCTCCAGAGCCGCTAGTTTTTCCGGCAGTTTGTGTTTCATCAGCGGCACATCCATCAGTGCCCCTTCCCGGCGCGACCGGTTACCCAGTTTCTGGCCGGATTTTTCGTCCACGAAATGATTGGTTAATCCGTCCGGCACGAGATTGAATTTATCGATGCCGGATGATTTCACCACAAAAACAAAACGCTTTGGAAAAGCAGCCTCGTCACCTTCCGCGTGAACACGAAGAGAGTGGAGAAATGGCGCCATGGCCAGAGAACTACCACCCAGTGAAAGATCCCTGAGAAATTGTCGTCGTTTGTAGGTCATAAAATATGTGTGGCTATCGTCTGTATAGAAATGAATCCGAACTCAGCAAGGACACAACCAGTGCTTTAAAACTACCGTCATTATCCAAATAGGCTTTCTCGGCTTCAATCAATGTTTTTGAATCACTAAGCATCTCATTTCGCCCCATGAAATAGCGGAAGAGATGTCGGATAAACGACTGCCGCGCACGATCCGAACGCCCCAACCGCTGCATCATCTCGACCGCATCCTTCACGTCGCCGTCCACTTTGGGATCGCCCGAGAATGCAATTTCTCCGGTGGCGTCGATCTTGCGGGTTGTCAACTTCCCTTGCTTTAGGAGGCGATCGAATTGGCCATCCCGCCGCATATAAATCTTCCCGTCCTCGTCAAAATAACTCACCTCACGATATCGGCCCCAATCATCAAACATCTCAAAAGGTTCACCGAGTGGGTTCATCTTGCGATGACATTTCCAGCACTGGGTAGCGCGCAACGGTTCCATACGTTCCCGGAGTGTTTTGTGAGGATCAATCGGCACGGCGGCATCAACATCCGGAGGCACATCCCCCAACACCCCGGCGAGCAACCTTTCGTATACCCAGATTCCTCTATGAATCGGATCATTGTCCTCATTGAGGGAATAAGCCGCCAACCATGCAGGATGGGTTAGCAAACCGGCTCTTTCCTGCTTGGGCATCTTCAAGGGTTGCTCGATGGGCCAGTCCCATTTTTGTTCTCCGTGGCGACCGTTGCTAGGTAAATTGTAAGGCTCGATATAAAGGAGATCCGCAATGCCGCGTCTCTTGCCCTCGAAAGGAAAAGCGGGATGGCGGTGCATCCCCTTGTCCAGTGCCGCTTGATACATCGCAACCGTTTTCTCGGCATCCCGTCTTGCGGCAATGAGCGCTTTCTCGGCCTTTTCGGGCATATTCTCAAAATTGAAATCCCCCTTGATCTGTTTCTTGCGTAACTCGATGCGGGCTTCTACGTAACCGGGGTCCATGATCTCCGCGATTCTCTTATCGTAATGCTCGCGGGCATACTCGTTGTCACCGGGGTGCGCGATGAA
>DPAW01000168.1 GCA_003517285.1 Verrucomicrobiales bacterium | reverse complement strand
CCTAGAATCAGCACGGTGGAATCGGTCGGCGCCACGGTTTCGATAAACTTGCGCAGATCAATCATCTTGGGCGAGTCGCCCACGATCTGGTGCAATTGATAAATCGGGCTGCTCCCGCCGGATCGCGCCCGCAGGGTTTTGTTTTCCTCCTTGAGATCGTAATGCTCACGACAGCGATCCACCGCGTGGAGCAATTCTTCTGGAGCGAAGGGCTTGGAGAGATAATCTACCGCGCCGTTCTGAATGGCTTCCACGGCGAGCTTCGGCGTCGCAAAAGCAGTGATCATGATCACCCTCATTTTTGGGAAACCATCCTTGGCTTTCTTGAGCAGTTCATAGCCACTCATGCCGCCCAGTCGGCCATCGGTTATCATCATGAAATATTCGTTGCCTGGCTCATTGAGCATCTCCACGGCCTGCTCTCCGGATTCAGCAACGTCTACCGTGTAGCCGTCATCCATCAACAACTCACTCACGGTCGACCGCATATTGGGCTCATCGTCGACCATCAAGATGGGAGGGAGGGCGGATTTCATGATTCGTTTTCTTGGAGCAGAACTCGGGTTGGGAAAGTTAAGATGAACTCCGTGCCCACGCCAAGCTCTGATTCCACAACAATCTCGCCACCGTATAGTTCAGTGTTTTGTTTCACAATCGCCAAGCCGAGCCCCGTGCCCTTTTTCTTGGTGGTGAAATACGCTTCAAAAATCTGCTCGCGCTGATCCGGAGGAATGCCTTCACCTGAATCTTTCACCCGCAATTCAATGGCATATTGCGGCGACGGGCGGCAACTTACCTGCACCATTCCATTTTCACCCGCCGCCTCGCGGGCATTCACCAGCAAGTTTACCATGATTTCACGCAGGTGCGCCCGTTGCATCATCAAAGGCGGCAGGCCTTCGTGCAGATCTTTTTCCAATTGGATATGAAAAGCATGGTTCGGAGGAAATGCTTCCTCAATCGCACCCTGCAGCTCCTCTTTCATATCAATTTTTTCCACGCGCCCCTCGGATAAACGCGCGTATCCCATCAACTCAGTAAGGATCATGTCGGACCGTTCCACTTCGCCGCGGATCATATTCAACTGCCTCGTTGCCACCGTGTTCTCCCCCTCCATATGACGACCTAGCGAGAAAGCGGCGTTGTTGATAATCGCCAACGGATTCTTCAAGCGGTGAGCAATCTCCGCCGCCAGGCGGCCGGTAGATCTTAGCTGCTCGCGGCGCAGCGAATATTCCCGCGCCTCGCTTTGCGCCTGACGATCTCGATCAAACAACACCTGTACGCCGTAGCAAACCGCCGTCATCAGAACGAGAAAGAAAACCCTAATGGTAAATAACGATCCCTCGTACTGCTCCACCGGCTGGTTCACAGCCTGGATTTCCTCCGGAGTGGCCGGACCCACGCGTGGCGCCAATTCGTCCAGGGCCTCCATTGGATCAATCGCGATCCACCCTTTCCAGATAAAAATAGCTGCCGCATAACCGGCCGTGGTCAGCAAGTTCACTGAGATTTGCGTCACCGGAATCGGCACACTAATTGCATTGCGAACGATCAACACGAGGAATACCCAATACACCATACTGTCCAACCCACCGGTAATCACCACCAGAGCCGAAACCACCATGGCATCGACGAAATTCATGACCAGTGTCACCCAGTGCACTACCCGCAGTTTCCAGCTGTTGAACATCAAGAAGAACACCATCGCGCCCATGTTTACCACTACGTATCCCAGGAAAAATTGCTGCACCGGCTCCAGAGCGATCTCTACACGCGCACGCAGAATGAAGTCCTTACCCTCCACGTATTCAGAGAAGAACAGGAAATAGGCAAGCAAACCCAGCACAGCCACCTTTACAGGTACGCCGATGTCGCGCTCCATCAACTTCAATCGACGGTACTGCTCCGAGGAATCAATCGACGAAGTGCTAACCAGTCGAAAAAAGCGTTTAATGTTCTCGAAAGCAAACATGTCGACAGCGCCTTTTACGATGCCAATCCGGCTACCTGCAAGGTCGTTTCCACAATTTCCTCCACCGGTGTCAATCGGCCGAGGCCTTCGTAGCCGCAGGCCAAGTCGCCCGCGGCCGGGCCGATGAATTGGGCGCCGCGGTCTTTTAGCAACGCCACATTCGCCTGTGTAGCCGGATGCTCCCACATCTTGCCGTTCAAGGCCGGAGCCAAGAGCATTTTGGCCGCCGGATTCGCCGCCAAAGCAATGCAACCCAGGGCATCATCCGCCTGCCCTTGAGCCAGCTTGGCCAGTGTGTTGGCGGTGGCCGGTGCCACCAGAATGAGATCAGCCTCATCAGCCAGACGAATGTGCGTTGGTCGCCAGCCTTCCTCCTCGTCGTAAAGGCTGGTCACCACCGGATTGCGCGAAAGCGTCTTGAACGGCAGGGGCGTGATAAACTCCTGCGCATCACGTGTCATCACCACGTGCACCTCCGCGCCGGCTTTCACCAACTGACTGCACACATCCACCGACTTATGCGCGGCGATGGAGCCGGTGACACCGAGGATGATGGTTTTCTGTTCTGCCACTAGGCCGCCTTTGCGTTTTGGTAAATGGTTTGGGCCCGCTCGAAATCCGCCTCGCGCGTGCTGCTCACGATTACATGATCAAACTGCTCCTGCTGCTGCATCTCCGCCTCGGCAATCGCCAACCGATCCTCGATCGTGTTCGCCTCATCCGCAGCCCGTTCCTCCAGGCGCGCGCGCAATTCGGAAACATCGGGCACCACGATGAACAACGTCTGCAACGCCTTACCCAAGGCGTTGTCCTTGCGCGCCATCGCGCTGAGCGTCAAGGCGCCCTGCACGTCGTTCACAATCAACACATCCCGCCCTGCCGCCAGTGCCTCCTGTACGCTGGATTTCAATGTGCCATAACGGTTCCCGTACACCTCCGCGTGTTCCAGAAAACCGCCAGCGCGGATTTGGGTGAGGAAATCGTCTTCTGTTACAAAGTGATAATCCTGACCATCCACTTCGCCTTCGCGCGG